>JAFRSO010000077.1 GCA_017427545.1 Selenomonadaceae bacterium | reverse complement strand
GGGCAGGTGCCCGCGCAATGATTCAATTTTCAAAGAACTGTTGCTCCGAAAGGAGCTTTTTTTATGCCGTTTGCAGTTCGGAGTAAATATCTTTGATAGTCAATTCCGTAACTTTCTTTTCAAGAACGGCGATTTTTTTATTGGCGCGTTCAAGCTGTCCAATCAACTGCTCGTTGCCGGAGCCAACGTATTTTTCGACAATGGCGAATCCATTGGCGAACAAGTCACGAAACATTGAGCAACAAACTTCTCCGCCGTAAACGCCTTTGATTATTGTTGACAACGCGTCGTTACTCACCTTCACGCCGTCTACAAAGTAATGGCTTCTTTTGTTAATGTGTACCCACTCAATTCTCATCTCGTACCCTCCAAAAAATTTTCTTGTCAAACGCCGCCAAATTGATATAATAACTACAAATCTGTATACCAAAGTTTTTCTGAAGTTGTACCGAGTGCTTTAGCGATTTTGACGCCCATTATCGCGTTCGGAATCACTTTGCCACACTCGTAACGCTGATAGGCGGCTTTGGCTATTCCTATTTCTTTGGCGACTTGCGCTTGGGTCTTGCCGGACTGTTCGCGAGCCGCTTTGATTGTGTGGTTACTCATGATATTTCACCTTTTAGGATACATATTTGTAACCACATGCCGAATTATAGCAAGATACAAATATGTAGTCAAGTAATTTAAGAATTTTTGTTATTAGCGGTAGGAGGGATAAAAATGACAATCGGCAATTCTTTCAAGCGGTTTAGGAAATTACGCGGGCTTACTCAGCAACAGGTTGCGGACGCGCTTAACATTCAAAAATCTGCTTACCAACGCTATGAACATGATAAAGTTGTTCCTGCCGCAACGCTGATAATTGATTTCTCGTCCGCTTTCAACGTGTCGACGGACTATCTTTTAGGTCGGAGCAACAACCCCGCGATGAATCCGTGAATTTTTGGAAGGGAAATTTCTAATTCGAGAGGAGAATTTGTATTGAAACTAGATTATGAATGTGTGAGGGGTATTTTACTGACAGTTGAATCACTCGAACACAATCAAATGCTAACCAATAGCAATTACGCGCAGTTTTCTCTATTGAAAGATTATTCCTATGAAACAATTTGTTACGCTGTCGCACGTTTAAACGAAGCGGGATTTTTTCCTAAAGGCAACGTCATTGAAGTGATTAACGGTATTCTCATGAGAATTGACGCGCTGACATGGGAAGGACACCAGTATCTTGACTGCATTCGTGATGAAAATATCTGGAAAAAAGCTCAAAAGAAAGTTTATGGAGTTGGTGGTGCCCCGCTTAAAATTTTAGGCGAAGTTGCTATGATGTTTATTCGCTCTAGTGTTGGGTTATCAAATTAAATTCTTTACAAAGAGCTTGAAGTTTGTCAATGAATGGCTGATAGTCTTTGGGTTCCATTGCTTTACCGAGAAATACAAAGTTGACAGTAAGTTGATTTTTAGGAAACTCATCTGACATAGTATGAATTGAATATGATTCGATACCCATTTTTCTAATCTCACTTTCGTTTAATTTTCAAGGAACGTCGCCGCTTCATCGGGAGCGGCTTTTTTGTGGGAAAAATTAGTTTCTGAATTTCATTCCGATTTTATATAGTTCGGGTAAATCTACGATAATTATATTTTTTTCGTCGTCGTTATAAGGGGTTAGAAATTTCCCTTTAGCAAGGAACTGCATAACTTGCTTAACGATTTCAATATCCTCATGCTTAAACAAAATCAGATAATCGTAGAAATTATTTTCAATTGTCGGCGACTTTGCTAAAAGCTTAAATTTGCCGTCAGTGTCGCATTCGGGCATTATGACGAAAAATTGAATTTGGCTGAACGGTATCGCTTTAAGTCTATCCTGCGAAATTAGCATTAACATTTTTCGTCCTCCAATCCTATTTAATTGACACTCCCCACGGCTAAAGCCGGAGGGATTCCTAATTCAACGACCATTGCGCCTTAGTTGCGTGTTTATTGACTGTCGCTTTGACTTGCCCGCGTTTAATTCTTCCTTTGACGGCTCCGGCGTTTTTGATTGACGACTATCCTTTTGAGTGTCCGTCGAAATTAATTCCGATAAATCAGTCAAAGCCATTTCCTCTAAATCTGCTGTGAAGTTGTCTATTTTTTCCGTAGCATCTATCATTTTTTGTGGCTTTTTCTCCTTCCTTTTTAAGTCAAGATAAAGCGTAATCTTGCGGTTTTTCTGAAAGGCTATATCCCCCATTTGAAATGTGATTTTTCTGCGCGCGGGGGGCACGCGGTTTTCAAAGGAAAAAATTTTAGGGATTTTCCCCGCCCCCTATCCGTAGCCACTGATTATTGAAAATCATCAAGCATTATTCAATCCTCAAAAAGGCGTGTCGCTGGGGTCGAAGGGCATATCTTCCGGCTTGTAACTGTCGCCCTTATCGGCTTCTTTTTTTGCACTCTCGCAGAAATAAAGATTGTCGACAATCACGTCGTAACTGGTGTGCTTAACGCCGTCTTTCTCGTAAGTGTTGGTTTGGAGCCGCCCTTCAATCAG
This sequence comes from Selenomonadaceae bacterium, assembly GCA_017427545.1. GTDB lineage: Bacteria > Bacillota > Negativicutes > Selenomonadales > Selenomonadaceae > Quinella. The sequence continues at coordinate 65,417 of JAFRSO010000077.1, read as the reverse complement.
AACCTTATTGCCTTTCTTGCAGTACTTACTCAACATCTCGGCGGTCTTACCGAAGGCAACGAGGTTGAAAAAGTCCACTTCCTTGTTTTTGGAAAAGCGGCGGCTGACGGCGATACCTACGCGAGAAAAGGCGTTTTCGTCGCGGAAATATTTCAAGTCGGGGTCTCGTGTCAAATTCCCCTGTAAGATGATTTTGTTCAAAATTCTTGCCTCCTATCAACGAAAGAAATAAAACGTTCAATTAAATCCTTGAGGGAAGAGTTGCCGCGATATCACTTGCCTTGAAAGTAAATTGTGCCACTCGATAAGCCCGTCGCAGTCCGTCGGCTTTTCTTTTTCCCCAAGGCGTATTCCCTTGAAGTCAATTATCTGCCGCGCTCGCGCTTTATTTTTTATCTCGCTTTGCATTTTCGTTATTCCTTTCAGTCCTTAAGTCAAGGCTGATAATGGATAAGTGGGTTCAAGTCAGCCCGCCGCTTGCGCCACGACCTTAGGCGGGCTGAATTCAACCGAATCTATGTTAAGCAGGAGGATTAATGCCGCAACTTTCGATAATCCTTTGAATCATCTCCGGCTAATTCAAGGGCTATCGGCGGTTGCTATCTATGGAAAATTTTTCCCCGTAGCCTTGTCCCCGCAAGGCTCACACCAACTGTCACAAAGGTGGGTGATAAAAGTGACAGCTGGGGTCAACCTTGCGAAATTATTATGGAATGGTAGAAAGACACCAGATATTAATCAGAACACCGATTGCGAATCCTGCGGCGAATCCTACGCCGACGAAGGGCAGGAATTGTTTCATTTCAATCACTCCTTGAGAGCTAACGTGCTGATACATTGGGGCGGGTCGTAAATGCGAGCAATATATTCCTGTTCAAGCTCGTCTATTAGTGTATCGCCCTCGTAGACTTCCTTGCCATTTCTGTCATAACCGACGAATTGAGCAACGCTATCGGGTTCGACTTCCCACTCACCGCCTTCTTTGATTCTGATGTAAGGATAGCCTTGGTAATGAATCAAATCACCATAGACCATTGGCGAATCAAGGCGTCGCGTCCGCGAAATTTAATCAATCGTTTCATTAACCGTCCTCCTAAAGATTAGATTGCGTCTTGCTGAGCGCGAAGTCCTTTTTCCACGCCTCCCAAGCTGTTTGAAATGATTGAGCGTCATAGTAAAGTTTGCCCTGTCTTTTCTTCATTGCCGTCCGATAACAATCATGTCCGCAGTATTTTTGACTGATATAACGCGTCTCAAAATCTTTCTTGCAAATAGGACACTGCTTAGTCACGTGAATCACTCCTAATCTTCCACGGCTTTTTTCGCGGCAGAGCTTTTACTTCGCTTAGCCAAAATCTTTTCTGGTCGGAATTGACGTAGAACGGTGTCAAAAGTCTTGCCTTGACGAATTCGCCGATTGTCGACTTGCCGACGCCGAGTATTTGAGCCGCCTCGCCCGCCCGAATCAATCTGTCTTCCGATACAATCGTCTTGCCGTCCAATTCCTTGACGAGTTTAAGAAATGGTTGCAGTTCGGCGGCTATCGTCTGCAGTTTTTGTGCTTGCGACGTAAATTTCTGCAACGCGTCTAAGTCCAGAGTATTCAATTTTCAATCCTCACTAGCTAAACAGCGTCAACTGCACTTGCGTCTTTTTTTCGGGTATCGCCAAGAATTCTTCGCCGAGGATAAGATTGGCGGCTTTTGCTACAATGCACTGCTTGACATAAGGGTCTTTAGCGTGCGGCGCAAGTTTCGCAAGTTCCTTGCCGCGTTCAAAAGTAGATATGTATGTTCCGTGCGTTCCCGACATATCGCGCTTAATTTCGCCGTTGAAGTAGATATCTTCCAGAGCCTCAAAAACTTCCCACGCGCGTTCAGTCGACAGCATTTTTGCATGACGGGCGGCTCCGCGTTTTGTCCACAGATAAAGTGCGGCGGCGCGGGTACCGACTAATCCGCTTTCAGCGGAGCAGTCCTTGAATTCTTTCAAGGCGTTTCCTTCAAGCTTGAAGAAATGCTTGTCGCTGATAAATTTGTCCTCGTTGCGCTTAAAGTTGTCGCTTATATTGCGCTCGTCGCAGTCGTAGAATTCTGCAAGTTGCGCGGTTGTGATGACGGGTTGTCCGCCGTATTCAATGCGTGTTACGTCTCCGATTGTCACGGGATAAACTTTTTCCATTTCAATCCTCCTAATGTTATTGTTAAAACTTGGGCGGATAAGCTACAGCCGCTGAAACTACACCTGAAATTACATTGACAATTTCGTCGGCGAGCTGTTTCTTCAAGTCAGCAATCTTTGAATCAATAAGCCGTTCGTCGGGCAGTAGCAATGTCCGCAGTTCGGCTATTTCTTTTGTCTCAACATCAATCAAGATTTTCATTCCACACCTCCGCCGCTCACTGTTAAGTATACTTATTCCGAAGGGCATAACAAAACTTGCGGGTCAACTTTTAAAGTGTCCGCAAGTTTGATGATTGTCGAGCTTTTAATAAAAGACTGACTGCCGCGTTCGATATTCGCGATAGTCACGCGTGATATTCCTGATTTTTCGGCAAGTTGCTCTTGCGTAAGTCCTGCCGCTAAACGATATTTTTTAAGCTCCTGCAAGAATTTCACCTCCTGCTGTTTTATATACTTAACGTTAAGTGAAATATACACCTTATTTGCTCATATGTCAAGCCGCCTTTACAAAAACCTAAAATATTTGTATAATGCACTTGACAATACAACCAAAGGAGGGTACCGCTGTGAAGTTGGGAGAAATTATTCGCGAATACAGACTAAGCAACAAAATGTCAATGGGCGATTTTGCAAAAGCGTCTGGCATTAGTAAACCTTATATTTCAATGTTGGAGGCTAATAAAAATTCAAATGGCGGCAAGCCGATAGCTCCCTCCGTTGAAACCTTACAAAAGGTAGCCTGCACGGTTGGCATTTCTCTGGACGAGTTATTGAGGAAACTCGGCGATGAAGAAATTGACTTGCGTCCGTCTCCTTATAGCGAGGACGAAATTAAAATGCTGAATGGCTATCGCGCTTTAAGCGACGAAGGAAAACGTCTTGTGAAAGGCATGATAGGACAGTTGAATTTCAGCCGTATTCAATCAGTTAATCAAGCAATGGCAATGTGATTTTGTCGGGAGGCAATGACATGGAATTTTCCGAACGCTTGAAAGAATTTTGTAATCGAGTAAAAAATTTGCGTTCAAAAATTAAAACAGAGGAGGCAACAAAAACGTCACTGATTATGCCGTTTTTTAGTTTGCTCGGCTATGACGTGTTCAATCCTATTGAATTTGTCCCCGAATATACAGCGGACGTTGGTATCAAAAAGGGAGAAAAAGTTGATTATGCTATCGTCGACAAAAAGCAGAATCCCGTAATTTTGATTGAAGCTAAATTTTGCGGAGAAAATCTTGATAAACACGGCGGGCAGTTATTTCGGTATTTTGCAACCACGTCGGCAAAATTCGGTATCCTCACCAACGGCATTGTCTACAAGTTTTATACAGACCTTGAAGAATTGAATAAAATGGATAAGTTGCCTTTTCTCGTCGTCAATTTGTTGTCACTGAAAGATAATGTTATTCCTTACCTGCAACGATTTGAAAAATCTGCGTTTAATGTCACGGCGGTAACGGCCAAAGCCAACGAATTAAGATATAACGACCAGATTAAACAATTTCTATCAAAGCAACTTACCGCTCCCGACGACAGCTTTGTCGCCTATGTAATGTCTGATATTTACAGTGGACGCAAAACACAACGCGTGATTGAAGATTTTCGCCCGCTTGTCAAAGGAGCATTTACACAATTAATCAGCGATAAAGCTAATGAAAAACTAAAATCAGCAATGGCGGCAGAAATGTCGGAGCCTCAAATTACCGAGAAGTCCGCGCCTGTCGAAGTGATAAATAATTCGCCGAATATTGAACGCCTTGAAACTTTCTTCACGGTCAAAACGTTAATTCATGATTCATTGAGCAAACAGGCATTGACTTATGAGGATAGCGACAATCAGTTTGAAATTTTATTCGGCGGAAAATGGCTTTGCCGACTTAATTATGATGAAATGTGCCTGCATATAAACTTGAAGTCGGGAGATAAAGACGAAATTAAGCGTAAGATGCGTTCGCCCGATGATGTGCATTTTTATAAAAATCTCTTGTGTCAAGCCGCTCAAAAGTTAGCCGAAACGCAGGAGGCAATAGTATGAAAAATCTTTTGGCGGTCACGCTGATTCTTGCGTCAATTTTCGTTGTCGGCTGTGGCGGCGAAAAATCTGCTGAACCACCGGTGTCCGAAACGGAGGAATCCATTGCTAAAGTTATTGCAGAAAAAAAAGTGTCTCCTGTGCCAATAATTACGCGGGCGGAGGCAGACGCAAAGTTAGCAGAATTGTCGGCAGGGCTTAATGTTCGCGTCGACGATATGAAGGAATTGATTTTCTGTCATTGTCCGATAAACTATGATGTACACCCGCCAATTTCTATAGCTCCCTATGTCACACTTAACAAGAATTATAGCGTAGACTTGTATCAAGATATTGTTTACGTCGGGCGCGAACTACTTTACTTCGATACGCTCTATGTTAAGACTTCGAGCGGTGTTGATACTTTCCACTATGGAAAAACAGTAAAAAGTGTTGACGGCGGTTATGTCGGTGAAGAATATGTTGGGAAAATGACTGGCGGTCTTTATCAGAAACTGCAAACAGCGATAAAGGAAGGCGGCGCGAAATTCCGATTTGAAGGCAGGGTATTCGCCGAGCGTAACTTCACGGAAAAAGAATTGTCAGATATGGCGAAAGTGTTTGCTATATATGAATTCTTCAAAGGTGTTAAGGTCATAAACTAAAAGCCCTCCAAGGCGGAGGGAATTTTTTTAGGCGGGTGATTTTATGGCGCAAGTTAGGACACGCAAGCGCGGCAAGACTTACAGTTACATTTTCGAGGCGGGCAAGATTGACGGCAAGCGCAAGGTCGTGGAGAAGGGCGGCTATGCTACGAAAGGCGAGGCGTATAATGCGGGCGTCGCCGCTTACAATGACTTCCTGCACGGCAATATCGGAATAACTTCAGAATCAATTTCGCTGAAAGATTTTATGACGGCGTGGCTTGAAAACGTTGTGAAACAAAATGTTAAGGAAACTACGTTGCAACGATATCAACGCGATAGCCTTCATCAAATTTTCCCTATCTTGAGCGATAAAAAAGTACAGGAGCTAAGTCCAGCAATCCTTGACACTTGGCTACGTGAGCTTCAAAAAAACGGCTACGCCTATAGGACTATTTCTCTTACACTATCATTGCTAAAAACGGCTTTGAATTATGCTGTCTATCCTGCGCAACTGATAAATTCTAATCCTGCCGCCTATATTAAAGTTCCGAAAAATGCACCTAAAAATATTGTTAAACGTCATATTATCACACCTGAACAATTTAAAGCTTTACTTGAGAAAAATCCGTTCGGCACGCCGTATTATATCCCGCTCCTATTGTTGTATCATACGGGCATGCGGCTCGGAGAAGTGCTTGGCTTGACATGGGATAACATTGACTTTAAGGCGAAGAAAATAAATTTATGTCGGCAGATTATCTATCTAAAAAAAGCTGGTTATTTTTTTACAAGTCTAAAAACAGAATCGAGTAAACGTTATATCATCGTTGATGATTATCTGCTAAGTGAGTTACATCGGTGGCGAAATCAGCAAGCTGAAAATGAAAAACTATTCGGTAATAGTTACGTATACATTTACCATGAGGCGAACAAGCATATAGTCAGACAATCAAAAGGATTGCCTGCTCCCGAAGGCGAAAAAGTTTCGCTGATTTGCATACGTAATGACGGTCGGCTAGTATTGCGTGAAACATTTATAAAATTCTTACGTGAGAAAGGATTAAACGCACATTCATTCCGTCATACACATGCGACACAATTAATTGAGGGCGGCGCGGCTCCTAAAGGCGTTGCCGGTCGGCTTGGTCACTCAAATATTCTAATAACTCAAAATCTTTACACACATAACACGCTAAAATTACAGGAAGAAACTGCCGCCATTTTCTCTAAAAATCTGCAGACAAGTACTTAACGCAGACGAATTGCAGACAAAATTATCTAGGCAATTTTCATTAGTCCTTGCATATCAACAAAGAATCGAGGTATCAGACATATGTTTTTGGAAGAACGACAAGCTAAAATTTTGGAAATGTTGGCTCGTGACGGAAAAGTTTTGGTTAAGGAACTGGCAGAAATTTTCGGCGTGACGGAGGATTCAATCCGCAAAGATTTAAGCTCGCTTGAACTCGACGGGAAATTGAAAAGGACTTACGGCGGGGCCGTTACGATAGAAGAAAAACTTCAGATGACGGAGGCCAATCGACGCCGCATTTCCGACGTTGAGGCGAAGAGAAAAATTGCCGTCGCCGCCGTCAAACTCATGCAACCGCAAGATTTGATATTCCTCGACATTTCCACGATAAGCATTGCCATTGCGCAGATTTTGGAGAAGACCGAAACCAATTATAAAATTTTGACGAACATGGTAGACGTTTTAGTTATGCTGGCTCGCAATCCGAAGATAACTCTTTACTTCGCGGGCGGACAGATTAATCAGAGCCGCGATGGTTTTTCGGACGTGCTCAACATGACTTTCCTTTCAAGCTTCCGTCCGGACATTTCATTTATAGGTTCGTTCGGCGTGGACATCAAAAAAAATTCGCTGACCTCGCGTGACACCGCTGCCGGTATTCACAAGGCGCGAATGATTGATCTTAGCAAAAAATCTTACGTTATTGCCGAGTCGCGGAAAATCGGCGTCGAGAGCACTTACAGTTTTTCCGCGCTTGATAAGGTTGACGGAATCATCACCGAGGCGAAACTTTCCGACAATCTCATTGCGGCGGCTGAAAAGTTAGGCGTGAAAATTATTTCGGCTGATTAATCTAACATGCTCAAAAGATAACTTGCGAGATTATCTACTTTTCTTTGCTCGCCCAAAGAAAAGTAGCAAAAGAAAGTGCGCCTCGCAGGGGCGTTAGTCGCTCATGATTCGGAGGTTGCGATAACCCGCAATGTAGAGTTGCCCGCAGACTTCGCGTCACGCTCAGTGCGCGGGCATGGGCCGTCATCCTTGACGGCCTCTAAATTTAGGCGTTCAAAATTATTCAGCATTACCTAACATGCTCAAAAGATAACTTGCCGGCACTCCGATAATCAGTTTTTGCGGCGCGAAAGAATCGGTTAAGCCTTCCTTAGCCCGCTGAATTGCTTCGACCTGCGCGGACTCGTCGTTGATTTTTTGCAAAATTTGTTCGTGCTCAAAAAGTTCCTGCTCCGCCTTGAGACGCGCCTTCAAACGCTTAAGCCGCCGCTCCCAATAAGTTTCCTCTTCGACGTGGCGTGAATCGTTTTTATGAATGGCTGACATGTGCCCGCGAAAATCTTCCTTAGTCGCGCCGAATTGCATAACATCGTAGCGGCCGTAAGTGCCGGGATAGCCGCAAAGATAATCGGGAAAACTCAACTCTTCGCGGATACTTTCCAAAACCCAAGCTTCATACTCCGAATCATTTTGCATAGCCTGAAATCCCGCGTCAGAAATGCAAACTGTCACGTCGTCACGATAGCGGGTAAAATTGCGCGGAATATTTTGTATTTCACCCTCGATATACGCCTTGTACTCATCAAGCGTCATTTCCTGCGGTGAAATTTTTTTGAGCCCTTCGCGTGCCTCGGATAAAATTTCGTCGTAGGTTTTCTGCTTGTGAAAATTTTCGACGCGCCGCTCCAAATCCTCCATGACGGTAACCACGCTACCGATACAAAAATTGTCCAAGTGAATTTCATTGCCCGCCATAAAATCACCTCGTTTTAGCTAATAGCTGCCAGCTGTTAGCTGCTAGTTCTAGTACCTAGTTCTAGTACCTAACAAAATTATCGGCGGGCATTAATCTTTCCTTAACGTTGACGACGGGCAAATTTTCGACAGCGGGCAATCATTGCATTTCGGATTGCGTGCCTTGCAAATTTCTCGACCATGCCAAATCAACCAGTGATGAGCTTCCGACCATTTCTCGCGCGGAATAATTTTTTGCAAGCCGTGTTCAACTTCAAGCGGCGTTTTACCTTCGGCAAGCTTCATGCGGTTTGCCAATCTGAAAACGTGCGTGTCGACGGCAATGGCGGGAGTCTTGAAGGCGACACTCGTCACGACATTTGCAGTTTTTCTGCCGACGCCGGGCAATTTAATCAGTTCGTCGAAATCGGCAGGAACTTCGCCGCCGTAATTGTCCAGCAAAATTTTTGAACTCTCGACGATATGTTTTGCCTTTGAACGCGACAATCCGCACGGCTTGATAATTTCCTCCAACTTGACTTGACCGAGTTGGAGAATTTTTTTTGGCGTGTTGGCGAGTGGAAATAATTTTTGCGTGACTTGATTGACGCGCTTATCGGTGCATTGTGCGGATAAAATCACTGCGACCAAAAGTTCAAACGCCGAATCAAATTTCAGTTGAGGGACTGCCCCGCGATATGTCTCCTCCAAAATTCGCAACTCTTCAAGTTTAATTTCGTCGTTCATGTCAATCACCGGTGCAAACCAATTCCAAATAAGACAGCTCATTAAAGCCGAGGCGTTTATAAATTTTCAGAGCCGCCACGTTATCAATCTCCGATTCAAGCCGAAAAATTTTGTCGGGGTAAAGTTCTTTGACGTATCGGATAAATTTCGTGCCGACGCCTTGACCGCGATATTGAGCCTCAACAAAAATATCTTCAAGCCAAATGCATTCGCCGCCAAATTCCGTGGCGTAACTGTGCGCCGTGATTCCGTAGCCGATAATTTTTTCATCGCCGACAAAAACAAAACCTTCGACGTAAGGTGAAGCGTTCAAACAATTTTCAACGTTCGCCACAAAAATTTTTTCCGAACCGTTGGTTATGACTGCGGGGGACGTGTAAAATTTTCTCATCATATCGACGACAACTTCAGCATCACCGCGTTGAATTTTTCTGATTGTAACGTTCATGTCAATTCGTCAAGCTCCTTACTGGCGCGGGAATTCTTCCGCCGCGAGCAATGAACGCCTCCGAACTCCACTGATTTTTGACGGGCACAATCGGACAATATCCCAGCAAGCCGCCATATTCGACAACATCGCCGACCTTCGCGCCGGGTACGGGAATCAATCTGACGGCGGTAGTTTTGTTGTTGACGACGCCGATAGCCGCCTCATCAGCGATAATCCCGCTCAACGTCGCAGCAGTCACATCACCCGCAACCGCAATCATATCCAGTCCGACACTGCAAACGCAAGTCATCGCCTCAAGCTTTTCAATCGACAAACTGCCCTGATTGACCGCGTGAATCATACCTTCATCTTCGCTGACGGGGATAAATGCGCCACTCAAGCCGCCGACGTGTGAACTGGCCATAAGCCCGCCTTTTTTCACGGCATCATTTAGCAGGGCAAGTGCGGCAGTAGTACCGGGTGCGCCGCAAGCTTCAAGCCCCATTTCCTCCAAAATCCTTGCAACCGAATCACCGACTGCAGGTGTTGGAGCAAGTGACAGGTCGATTATCCCGAATGGTACACCCAATCTGCGCGACGCCTCTTGAGCCACGAGTTGTCCGACGCGAGTAATTTTAAACGCGGTCTTTTTAATCGTCTCGGCAATCTCCGTGAAGTTCGCGCCCTTCAAATCTTCCAGCGCATGTTTTACGACACCGGGGCCGCTTACTCCGACGTTGATAACTTTATCCGGTTCGCTGACGCCGTGAAATGCTCCCGCCATAAAAGGATTATCGCCGGGGGCATTCGCGAAGATAACCAACTTTGCACAGCCGATGGCCTGCTTATCGCGAGTAAGTTCAGCCGTCCGCTTGATAACTTCGCCCATTTCGCGGACACAATCCATGTTAATGCCCGCTTTCGTCGACGCAAGATTAATCGAACTGCAAACCAAATCTGTCACGGCAAGGGCTTGAGGTATCGACTCAATCAAAATCCTGTCGCCGGAAGTGTAGCCTTTTTCGACGAGTGCACTAAATCCGCCGATAAAATTTACTCCGACTTCCTTAGCGGCGCGGTCTAAAGTTTCAGCGACGGGCACATAACTTTCAGCCTTGCAACTTTCCGCGGCAATGGCAATCGGCGTGACTGAAATGCGCTTGTTGATAATCGGGACGCCGTATTCAGCTTCAATTTCCTCACCGGTCTTGACGAGAAATTCCGCTGAACGAGTGATTTTGTCGTAAACGTTGCGGCAGAAGTCGCGCAAATTCGGATGTGCACAATCGCGCAGAGAAATGCCCATGGTTATCGTCCGCACGTCGAGTTTGTTGACGGTTATCATGCGGTTTGTTTCGAGAATATCTTCAATCGTTATCAAAAATTTTCCCTCCATGTTGAGCCATATTGGCGGCTTGTCCGTAGTGTTAAATCTGCTTTTTATTTATTGAACATACTTTTCTTTGCTTGTCCAAAGAAAAGTATGCAAAAGAAAGGACACCTCGCAGGGGCGTTTAATCCTCATTGCTCCAACGTTGCGATTACCCGCAAGGTAGAGTGCCGCTAACGCCGCTATCCTGCGGCGTGGTCGCGGCGCCGTCATCCTTGACGGCTTCTAAAGTTTCAACTCCTCTTTAAGGAACAAGGAATAAGTTTCTAGCAGCTAGTAGCTAGTAGCTAGTAACTAGCAGCTAATTGATAGTTACCGCGGCCGTCCAAATGTAATTGCATGTCGTGCAATTTAAACAGCGTCGACCTGTGACCAACGCTGACGACTGTTACGGCGGGCAATTCCTTCCGCAACAGTTGATACATTTCAACTTCTCGCGGCTCATCAAGCGCACTGGTTGCCTCGTCCAAGAAAACGTAATCGGGCGCGGATAATAACACTCTCGCAAATGCAAGACGCTGTTGTTCGCCCAAGGATAAAATTCTGCTCCAATCGTCCGCCACGTCGAGTTTGTCTGCCAAATCCGGCAATTCGACCGTCTGCAAAATTTTCTTGAGTTTATCATCGGGCGGCGAATCACATTCTGCGGCGGGATAAATTAATGCTCGTCGCAACGTTCCAAGCGGCAGATACGGTTTTTGCGGCAGGAACATCACGCGCGAATTTTGCGGCAAGGAAATTTCTCCCGAAGCGTAATTCCAAATTCCCGCCAAAGTTCTAAGCAGTGTCGACTTCCCGCAACCTGATGCCCCCGTCACCAACAATGATTTTGCGTTTTCCAGTTGCAGTGAAAGTTTTTTCAACAGTTCGCGACCCGTCGGCAGTGAAACATTCAGCGCGGAAATTTTTAATTCGGGAGCCGTCGAAGTCGTGACTTTGCTTTGAATTTTTTTAGCCTCGTCCATGTGTTCGGTGAAGCCCGCAAGTCGATTGATTACCGCTGCCAAATTCGCCAACGTGTCGTATGAATCGACGAAGAAACTTAACGCGTCTTGAACTCTTCCGAACGCCGATGATATTTGCATAAGCCCGCCCAGTTGAATTTCTTTTGCAAAGTATCTCGGATACGCCATGAGATACGGCACGAGGACAGCCAGTTGCGCGTAGCCGTTCGCGTAAAAATTCAAGTGCTTGGTTTTCTTCATCAGCTGCCAATAATTTTTTATGACGTTGGAAAATTTCAGATTGAAGCCTTCCATTTCCGCCTGTTCGCCGCGATAAAATGCAATGCTCTCCGAATTTTCACGGACACGCATCATGCTGAAACGAAAATCAGCCTCGTACTTTTGCTGGTCAAAATTCAGCGCGATTAATTTTCGTCCGACCTTGTGCGCCAAAACAGTTCCGATACCCGAATAGATGAGTGAGAACCAAAACATGTAGCCGGGAATAACAAGGCCTGCGATTGTGATTGAGCCGCTTAAATTCCACAGCACCACGCCGAATGCCGCCAAAGTCGTCAGCTGCTTTAAAAAGTCAATGAGCAGGGCAAGCGATAAGTTGACGAATTGCCCGATGTCCTCCGAAATACGCTGATCGGGGTTGTCAGTCGCGTCCTGCAGCCGATAATAAGTCTGCCCGTCCAGCCACGCGCGCAAATAATTATTCGTCATCCACGTGCGCCATTTTATTTGCAACATTTGCCGCAAGTAGACTGCGTAAACTGCAATGATTATGTAAATGAACGCCAGCGCACTGAATCGTCCGAGCAACGGGAAAAATCTTTCCTGTTCGTAATTTTGTAGCGCGTCCCAAAAAATTTGATACCATTCGTTGAGTTGGACGAGCAGATAGACCATCGCGAAGTTCATTGCAATGACGACTGCCAACAATCCGCGAGCCTTCCACTTGTCCTCACTCGACCAATAACCTTTGAACAGCGACCAGAAGCCGCGAAATAATTTTTTCGTATCCAAGAGCAAAACCTCCCGCGCAAGTATAATCGCCGCTCAAAAGTTTTTCAAGTAAAGGATTAGGGAGAGTTGAATAACTATTCCGTAACGTGGAATGACTTTTATATTATTAATCTACTTTTTCTTTGCGCGCCCAAAGAAAAAGTAGCAAAAAGAAAGTGCGCCTCGCAGGGGCGTTAATCGCTCATAATTTCAACGTTGCGATTACCCGTAAGCAGGTGTTGCCCGCGGACTTCGCATCACGCTCAGTGCGCGGGCGGAGCCGTCATCCTTGACGGCTTCAAATTAGAAAATCTTCAGCCGGCGAGTAAAAAATATAACGCACTCAACGTAAAATATGGGCCGTAAGCAAAATAACTTTTACGACTTTTTTTCTTGGCGAGAATCATCAGAATTGCCGCAACGCCTCCAATAATTGTTCCGACCAATACGACGTTTAAAAGTTTTCCGGCACCGAGCCACATTCCCAGCCCGAAAATTAATTTCACGTCGCCGCCGCCGAGTGAGCCTTGAGAGATTATCGCGAGCAGAAAAAATATTCCGCTGCCAAATGCCGCCGCCAAAAAATTATCCTGCAACGTCGAATTCTGTAACGCGTAAAATGCGCCGATTACCACGAATGATACCGTCATTGCATCGAAGAGCATGTACTGTTCAAAGTCCGTCACCGTCATCAGCATGAGTAAAAAAATTGCCGCCATTAAAAATAATTCGTCCGTCATGTTGAATAAAATTGCCTGCGTCACAAATAAAATCGGTATACGAAATCTTGAGCGGCTTAAAATTTTTCCGGGAAAAGTCAACTCCGTGCTCCTCGAATAAAGTTTATTTATCCACAGCGAACCGCCTATGCTCAAAATTGCCGCGCAGAAAATTTTTACAATTACCGCTATCATTTCAACCGCCCCTCAAAAATTTTCATCGATTATATCAAAAAATCCGCCGCCGATAAAAGCCGCGTTCAAGTTGACTTAGCAAACAATCTCAACTAAAATGCTTTCAAATTTGGCATTAGTCAAGGAAAGGCAGGTTGATTTTTTTATGACAGAGGCCGAAAAGCTTTATCTCGATTCAATATTCCGAGGCGTGTCAGTTGACTCCGCGCCGATTAAAGACACGTTTGAAAAATTTTTCGTTGCAAAAGATTTTAAAATATCCGTCGAACTTTCCAAAGAACAGCTGCGTCAAGCTTGCAAGAAGCTCGATTGTTCGGAGGAAAAATTTTTTATGGGCGCGTACAGTTTGTTACTTGCGCGATTTGCAGGAGCTGATGAAGTTTTCTTCGCGGCGGCTGCTGATAAAAAAATTCCCGTCTACTTGAATTTGTCGCCCGAACAAAATCTTGCCGACTACTTGAAAAATTTACGTGAGCAAGTCGACCGTTCACGCGAAATAATTTCCGCACCCTATGAAGAAATTTCCGAGGCTTACAATTTCCCGAACGCCCCCGAATTTATTTCGACGCCGCAAAATATCGGTGATAAAAATTTTGCATTGACGGTTGAAAATTCTTGCAACGTGACGATTCACTTTGACGGCGGCAAGTATTCCGACGCATTGATTGAAAGTTTTGCCGCGGCTTATAAACACGTCGTCACAAAATTTCTTGTTGCGGAAAAAATCGGCGACGTTGATTGGCTTTCAAATGACGAGCTGAAAAAATTGCAAGCTTTTCACGACACGGATTGGAAAGTTTTGGAGCGTCCCGCGTATCGACTGCTTCAAGACACTGCTGAAAAATTTCCCGAACGAGTTGCCGCAATCGCCAACGGAAAATCGCTGACTTATCGTGAACTCAACGCGGCAGCTAATCGTCTCGGTCACGTCCTGCAAGATAACGGCGTCGGCGTTGAAAAAATCGTCGGCGTGATGTTGAATCGCGGCCTTGAAGTTTATATCGCCCGCCAAGGCATTTTGAAATCCGGCGGAGCATTTTTGCCGATGACGCCCGATTATCCCGACGACCGCGTTAAATTTATCGTCGAAGATTCTAACGTCCGTCATATCGTCACGACCCGCGACATTTACAATCGCCGCAAAGCATTTTTCGACGCGCTGAATATTTTCGTTTGCTTAGTTGAAGATACGCAGTCCGAAAAAATTTCTGCGGAAAATCTCAACGTCGAAGTTCCCGAAAACGCGTTAGCCTATTGCATTTACACGAGCGGTTCAACCGGCAAACCTAAGGGCGTCATGCTCACGAATCACAATCTGGTTAATTTTGTCGACGCCAATCCGAAGAATCACGAAATTTTAGGCTACACTGAACGCGGGAAAGTTTCACTGGCACTGGCGGCGATAACTTTCGACGTGTCGATCATGGAAGAATTTATCCCGCTGGCACATGGCTTGACGATTTGCATGGCCAATGAAGATGAAATTCATAACCCGCTCATGCTCAAGGATTTGTGCGAGAAAAATTCTGTTGACTTGATGAGTTGCACGCCGTCATATTTGGCAAACCTGATTGACTTCCCCGAATTTGAATCCGTCATCAAAAATATAAAATCCGTTGACTTTGGGGCGGAAGCATTCCCCGCCGCATTGTTCACGAAACTACGCGCCGTCAATCCAAACATTTACATCATGAACGGTTACGGCCCGACTGAAGCGACGATAAGTTGTACCATGAAGGCGATTGAGTCTGCGGAAAATATCACAATCGGTCTGCCGAATTCCAACGTCAAAGTTGTCATGACCGATGATAAAAATCGACCACTGCCAATCGGCGCACTCGGTGAAATGACAATTCTCGGCGACGGTATCGGCCGCGGCTATATCAATCGCGACGACCTTACCAAAAAAGTTTTTATCCGATTGTGGGATAAACCCGCGTATAAGAGCGGCGACTTGGCAAGACTTCTGCCCAACGGTGAAATTGCTTTTCACGGCAGGACGGACAATCAAGTTAAACTCCGCGGACTTCGCGTTGAGTTGGGCGAGATTGAAACCGTCATGAATAATTTTGCGGGCGTCAAGGCAAGTATCGTTGTCGTGAAGAAAAATTCTGCCGGCGATTATCTTGCGGGATATTTCACTGCCGAACGTCCGATTAACCTTGATGACTTGAGGAAACATCTTGCGGCATCATTGACGGCTTACATGGTGCCGGGAGTTTTAATGCAGCTTGAAAAATTCCCGCTCACCGCTAACAGAAAAATCGACAAAAAATCTTTGCCCGAACCCGAAGAAGTCATTTCCGAAGTCGAAATCATTCCGCCGCAAAATGACGTTCAGCAGAAAATTTTTGATTGCGTCGCACAAGTTTTGGGCACGCGGGAATTTGGAATTACAACTGAACTTACAAGCGCGGGCTTGACTTCAATCGGCGCGATTCGGCTCAATGTTTTACTGTCGTCGGCGTTCAATAAGGCAATTCAAACCCGCGATATCGTCGAGCATGACACGATTGAAAAGCTGGAAAAATTTTTGTCGGACGCGGAAGAAATGCAAACTCACGCCGCGCAGCAAGATTATCCGCTGTCACGGACGCAGCAAGATATTTTCGTGGAGTATGACGCCGCGCCGAACGATACGACTTTCAATCTGCCGATACTTTTGCCGCTGGATTCGTCAATCGACATCAACCGCCTGCAACGGGCGATAATTGCGGCAATCGACGCGCACCCTGTCTTGAAGACGACGATATTTTTCAACGAACAGGGCGAAGTTCGCGCACGTCGTCAAGATGATTTGCCCGCCGAAGTGTCGATTAAAATTGTTGAGAAATTGCCCGCACCGGCTGAACTCGTCCGACCTTTCAAACTGACGGAAGAGCCTCTTTATCGCGCAGAAATTTTCTCGACGCCCGATAAAAACTATTTGTTCCTCGACTTCCACCACATCGTTTACGACGGCTCATCGGAAGATATTTTCTTCGACGACCTCAACGCCGCCTATAACGGAAAAGTTTTGAGCCGCGAAACTTACACAGGCTTTGAAGCGGCTCTCGACGAAATAAAAGCTCGCGCCTCCGATAAATTGACTGCCGCCAAAAATTATTACGGCTCGATTTTTACGGACAGTGACGTTGAGATTTTGCCGCAAGTTGACTTCGCGGAAAATATCGGCAAGAAAGATTCCGTCGTCGCATTTGAAAGTTATCGGACTGCCCTCGACGTTGATGCCGTGAAAAATTTTTGCGCGACCAACTCTTGCACGTTCAATACATTTTTCCTGGCAATGTTCGGTTACTTCCTCGGCAAGGAAACTCGGCGGACTAATGCGGCTTTCACGACGATTTATCACGGCCGCAACGATTCACGCCTCCTGCAAAGTGTCGGCATGTTCGTTAAGACGCTGCCTGTCCTCACTGACGTTGCAGAATTTTCTTCCGTCAAAAATTACATTGATTCCGTCGGCCGCCAACTCGTCAACAGCATGGCTCACGATATTTACTCTTTTGCGGAAATTTCAGCGGCTTACGGCTTCAAGGGCGAATTGATGTGCGCTTATCAGGGCGAAGACTTTAACGATTATCACATTGCCGGGACTGCTTCGCGAACTTTACCGCTGTTACCTTCCGCCGCAATGTCAGACCTCTGCTTGGAAATTTTCTTGGAGAACGGCGCGTTCATCTTCCGATTTGAATACCGCCCGACCGTTTACAAAGTCGAGACCGTGAAAAATTTTGCCCGCGAATGTGAAGCCGTTGCCGGAAAATTTTTGACTTCCGACGCGTTGGAAAAATTCGACGTTGAAGTTCACAGCCATTCCAAAAAGAAAATTGCCGCCGCTATCGATACGACTTCGCCGCAAAATCAAAATCAGCAGAAAATTTTTGACTGCGTGGCGGAAGTTATCGGCACGAAAAATTTTGGAATACGGACGGACTTTTACAGCGTCGGACTGACTTCAATCGGCGCGATTCGGCTTAACGTTTTATTGTCGCGCGCCTTCGGGAAAATCATTCGTACCCGCGACATCAAGGAGCACAATACCGTTGAGCAGCTTGAAAAATTTTTGGCAGGTGCTGACGCGGCGCAAACTTACGAACTGCAGCTTGACTATCCTTTGACGCAAACTCAAAATGGAATTTTCGTTGAGAGCGTCGCCAATTCCAACAGCACAACTTACAATATCCCGAATCTTTATCGCCTCGGAAAAAATGTTGACGTTGAACGCTTGCAACGGGCGGTTAAGGTTGCAATCGACGCGCACCCCTACTTGAAGACTACGCTTTTTATGAATGATGACGGGGACATTTGCGCGCGCCGCCATGACGATTTGGACGCGGTTGTTGACGTTTTGCACGTCGATAAATTGCCGCCGACTGAAGAAATTGTTCAGCCCTTTGAACTTTTGAACAAGCCCCTTTATCGCGCAAAAATTTATTCAATTAGGGAGCAGGGAACTGGGAACAGGGAGCAGGTTTTAACTCCTACCTCCTACCTCCTAACTCCTAACTATCTGTTCCTCGACTGCCACCACATTGTCAGCGACGGTGAATCTTTTGACATTTTGATTGACGACATCAACGCCGCTTACGACGGAAAAATTTTGGCTAAGGAAACTTACACCGGCTTTGAACGTGCTCTCGATGAGGAAAGATATCGCGTCGGTGAAAATTTCTCGAAGGCCAAAGCTTATTACGATTCGATTTTCCGCGGCTGTGATGCCGATTGCAAGCTTGCCAAAGATTTTGATTTGAGCAGTGCGAAGACTTCCGCGTTTGATTTCGGCAAGCTCAATGTTGACGTTGCGGCAGCCGAAAATTTCTGCGCGGCAAATAAAGTTACGCTGAACGCATTTTTCAACGCGGCATTCGGATTTACGCTGGCGAAATTTTTATATCGTGACGACGCAATTTTCACGACGATTTACAACGGGCGGAGTGATTCAAGACTTGCCCGAAGTGTCGCCATGCTTGTAAAAACTTTGCCCGTCAGCTGTTCGATTGCCGGCAATAAAACCGTCGCCGAATACGTTGCTGAAGTCGGCAAACAACTTTTCGCGAGCATGACCAACGATATTTATTCATTCGCCGAAATCAGCCGCGACTACGGAATTGCCGCCGACGTGATGTTTGCTTATCAGGGCGAAGATTCGGACGACGTTAAAATTGCGGGCGAACCTGCCGAAGAAATTCCTCTTGAACTCGACAACGCCAAATCGCTTTTCGGAGTAGACATTTTCATTGAGGGCGGCGAATTCTGCTTTGACGCGGAATATCATGCTGATTATTATTCGGCGGCGACCGTGAAAAATTTCGTCGATTGTCTGGCGCAAGTGGCACGAGAATTTTTGACGCGTGAATTTTTGTCGGACGTGAACATTACCTCTGCTGATGAACTTGAACGGCTGAAAAATATTCACGACACGGACTGGAAAGTTTTGGAGCGTCCCGCATATCGACTGCTTCAAGACACCGCTGAAAAATTCCCCGAACGAGTTGCCGCAATCGCTAACGGAAAATCGCTGACGTATGCTGAACTCAACGCGGCGGCTAATCGTCTCGGTCACGTCCTGCAAGATAGCGGCGTCGGAGTTGAAAAAATCGTCGGCGTGATGTTGAATCGCGGCCTTGAAGTTTATATCGCCCGCCAAGGTATTTTGAAATCCGGCGGAGCATTTTTACCGATGACGCCAGATTATCCCGACGACCGCGTTAAATTTATCGTCGAAGATTCTAACGTCCGTCACATTGTCACGACCCGCGACATTTACAATCGCCGCAAAGAATTTTTTGACGCGCTGAATATTTTTATCTGTCTCGTAGAAGATACGCAGTCCGAAAAAATTTCTGCGGAAAATCTCAACGTCGACGTTCCCGAAAACGCGTTGGCTTATTGCATTTACACAAGCGGTTCAACCGGCAAGCCTAAAGGTGTCATGCTCACGAATCATAATCTGGTTAATTTTGTCGACGCCAATCCGAAGAATCACGAAATTTTAGGCTACACTGAACGCGGAAAAGTTTCGCTGGCACTGGCGGCTATAACCTTCGACGTGTCAATCATGGAAGAGTTTATTCCGTTGGCGCATGGTCTGACAATCTGCATGGCCAATGAAGATGAAATTCATAACCCGCTAATGCTTAAAGACTTGTGCGAGAAAAATTCTGTTGACTTGATGAGTTGCACGCCGTCATATTTGGCAAACCTGATTGACTTCCCCGAATTTGAATCCGTCGTCAAAAATATAAAATCCGTTGACTTAGGGGCGGAAGCGTTCCCCGCCGCATTGTTCACGAAACTCCGCGCCGTCAATCCCGAAATTTATATCATGAACGGTTACGGCCCGACTGAAGCTACAATCAGCTGCACGATGAAAGCTATCGAGTCTGCGGAAAATATCACAATCGGTCTGCCGAATTCAAACGTCAAAGTCGTAATGACCGATGATAAAAATCGTCCGTTGCCAATCGGCGCACTCGGTGAAATGACGATTCTCGGCGACGGTATCGGCCGCGGCTATATCAATCGTGACGACTTGACGCAAAAAGTTTTTATCCGACTGTGGGATAAACCGGCCTATAAGAGTGGCGATTTGGCAAGACTTCTGCCGAATGGTGAAATTGCTTTTCACGGCAGGACGGACAATCAAGTTAAACTCCGCGGACTTCGTGTTGAACTCGGCGAAATTGAAACCGTCATGAATAATTTTGCGGGCGTCAAGGCAAGTATCGTTGTCGTGAAGAAAAATTCGGCGAGCGATTATCTTGCGGGATATTTCACTGCCGAACGTCCCATTAACCTTGACGACTTGCGGAAACATTTGGCGGCATCATTGACTGCTTACATGGTGCCGGGAGTTTTAATGCAACTTGAAAAATTCCCGCTCACCGCTAACGGAAAAGTCGATAAAAAATCTTTGCCCGAACCTGTCTTGCAAGTCGAAGCCGACGATAAAAAATTTGCCGCAACCGATTTGCAGCAGACGTTGTGTGAAATTTTTGCAAAGGCTCTCGGCAGAAAAAATATCGGCGCGGACGAAAACTTCTTTGAAGTCGGAGGCACGTCACTTGCCGCGTCGAAAGTTGCAATGGCGGCGTTCCTGAAAAATTTGCCGATTGTCTACGCCGACATTTTCAAATATCCGACGGCCGAAAAGTTGGAAGCGTACATTTTAAAGCAACAGGCTCCGATACCCGATCGCGTCGAGAAAAAAATTGAACGCCCAATAATTTCCGAACCGATTGAGGGCAGCTCATTCCTCAACGAACTTTTCCAAATCAACAACGCCCTTGCAAGAAATCGCGTGGAATACGTCAACGAAATTCATCACGAGGGCTTGGGCGATGTTTTGCTCACGGGCGCGACGGGCTTTTTGGGAATTCACGTTCTTTACGAGTTGCTTAAAAATACTTCGGCAAAAATTTTCTGCTTCATTCGCAGCAATAAACAGGCTTCGGCGGAAAAACGTTTGCGGACGTTGTTTATCTACTACTTCAGCTCGTCAATGGAACAAGCTTTTAACGAACGCGTCACAATTATTGACGGCGATATTACCAACGTCGAGGCGGTCAATGCGCTGATTGATTATCCGTTCAAGACGCTGATTAACTGCGCGGCCTGCGTGAAACATTTCGCGGCGAGTGATATTTTGACGCGCATAAATGTTGAGGGCGTCCGCAATTTGATTAACCTCTGCGCCGAAAAACATACGCGGTTGATTCAAATTTCTACGGTAAGCGTTGCCGGCGATAATGTCGGTCAAAAAATTCAGGCGGGCAGAAAACTTTCCGAAGATGATTTTTATATCGGGCAAGAAGTCACCTCGAACAAATACGTTTACTCCAAATTCAGGGCGGAAGAATTGGTTTTGACGGCAATCGGTCAAGGTCGGCTCGACGGAAAAATTATTCGCGTGGGCAATTTGATGAGCCGCATTTCCGACGGTGAATTCCAAATCAACTTCTCGAACAACGCTTTCATGCGCGACATTAGAAGTTATTCGGCTATCGGCAAATATCCCGTGTCACTTTTGGACGAGCCGACGGAATTTTCACCGATTGACGAGACTGCGCATATGATTGTTACCCTCGCCGACACCAACGCGGAATTTACAGTATTCCACGCCGTCAACAGCCACCGCGTTCAAATGGGCGATGTTATTCACGTCGCCAACGAATACGGCATTAAAATTGATATTGTCAGCGATAAAGAATTTGAGACCGCGCTCAAGCTTGCCATGCAAGATGAGGAGAAAAATTTACTCGTTTCAAGTTTGATTGCCTACAATGAGTCCGACGAAAATTTACGTGACGAAATTGATCACGAAGACAGCTTCACCGTCAAAGCTCTCTACCGATTGAACTGCCGCTGGTCTATCACTGACGAAAACTATATTAAAAACGCTATCGAAGCCTTGGACACGTTAGGTTTCTTTGAGGAGAATGCGAGATTTTAAATTATGGAATATAAACGCAACGATTATCTCGTAAGTAAAAAATTTTATCGCTATCTGATTCCAAGTTTCTTGTCAGAAATGGCGATGCATATGGGTTCGGTCGTCGACGCCGTAATTGTCGGCAATTTAATCAGCGTTGACGCATTGTCCGCAGTCACGCTGGCCAGTCCGATAATTCAAGTCTTGCACCTGCCCGGATTGATTTTAGGTCTGGGAGGCGCGACGCTTGCTGCAATTTGGTTGGGCGAACGCAAGCTTAAAGAAGCGTCCGACATGTTCACCGCCTGTGTAATCGCGGGAATAATTCTTTCATGCATAGGCGCGCTGACTGCCTTTTGGATAAATGCGCCGCTTGCTAATCTCGTGGCGGCCGACCCGCGATTATTGCCCTTCGTCGAAGAATATCTTTTAATCAACCTTTTGGGCTTGCCGATAATGACGCTGGTTTTCCTGACGTGCGAATTTTTGAGCGTGGACAATCATCCCGACTTAGGCGCGTGGATGTTTTCAATCGCCGAAGCCGTCAACGTCGTATTTGATATTGTGCTGGTTAAGTTCGCGGGAATGGGCATGGAAGGTGCCGCCGCCGCTACGATTATCGGTTATGCTTGCGGATTGATTACGCTGATTTTCTACGCCCGCTCCAACGACAGAATGTTGAAATTCAACTTGAGCGGCATTGCGTGGTTCAAAGATATTTTCGCCGCACTCAAAACCGGTACTCCGCGCGTATCGTTGGAAGTCATGCAGGCCTTGCAGATATTTGTACTCAACACCGCCGTATTAAAAATTCTCGGTGTCGAGGCAATGGAAATTTACGCGGTCTGCTCAAATACTCTGATTATGGCTGAACTTTTAGCGGGCGGCATTATCAGCGTCATTCCGAATATTTGCGGCGTCCTCTACGGCGAAAAAGATTACTTCGGGATTCGCCAGCTAATGAAAAAAGTTTTGGAACTTAGCGGCGTTTTGATTTCAATTCTGACAATCGTATTCTTGGTTTTCCCCGAAGAAATTGCAATTTTGTTTGGCATGGAAAACGAAGACTTGCTCCCGACCGCGGCAGTCTGCTTGCAGATTTACAGCTTGAGTTTCGTCCTGTACGTCTTTAACGAATTCCTCCAACATTACTATCAAACGATTTTGGAAACTTTCTTGGCGACGCTCGACACGATACTTGAATTTTTCGTGCTGCTGATTCCGACAACATTTCTGCTCATGCATTACTACGGGATTTACGGAGTATGCGCGGCGGTTCCGATAAGCGAACTGCTGACGATAATTATCGTTGAGGGCACGCGAAAATATTTGCAGGATAAAGGCAAACTTCCGCAAGAAGGCCTGCTGATGATTCCAAAGCCCGAACATGACGATTCATTTGACGTGACGATTGAGGCGGATGAAAAAATTGCTATCGGTCTCTCCAAAAAAATTGTTGACTATTGCCGCTCCAAAAATGTCGACGAGAAAACTTCATATATCTTGGGGCTTGCGGCGGAAGAAATTTCTATCAACATTTCCCGCTACGGTTACGGCAAAGTCAAGAAAAAATTGATTGATATAAATCTTTCGCATGACGGCGAGCAATGGATTTTGAGGATTCGCGACGACGGCATCCCCTTCGACCCGACTCAATATCAAGCTGAAGAGGAAGGTCAATTTCTCCTCGGCGGCATAAATATGATTCGCAAGCTGGCAAAAAATTTCACTTATACCAGGGTGCTCAACATGAACAACACGATTATTGAGGTTTGAGTTGATTGAAGTTTATCTGCTGAATTTGACGAGCCGACTTGATGAGCCTGTCGAAAAATTTTTGCATTACTTCACGGCGCGGCGTCAGGAAAATATTTTGCGATATAAATTCGCGGCGGACAGAAATCGAACACTTTGGGCGGAACTTTTGGTACGCGCGGTCATTGCAAAAAAATTTTCCCGAACGGTTGAAGAAATTCAAATCGAACGGGATTTAAACGGCAAGCCTTATGTCGTCGACGGCAGCTTGATGATAAGTTTGGC
Organism: Selenomonadaceae bacterium; assembly: GCA_017427545.1. Lineage (GTDB taxonomy): Bacteria > Bacillota > Negativicutes > Selenomonadales > Selenomonadaceae > Quinella. The sequence goes on along the minus strand of JAFRSO010000077.1, from coordinate 41,667 downwards.
GCACAGCGATAATTGGGCGGCGTGTAGTGTCGGCGAAGTTCCGAGCGGCGTTGATGTCGAAGAAAATTTTTCCGACGCCCTCACTGTTGCAGAAAATCTTTTCACGGCGCAGGAGTATCGGCAACTTTGCAAGCTTGAAGGTCGGACGCGTGATGAAAAGTTTTTAAGCTTCTGGACGATTAAGGAGAGTTTCGTAAAATTTATCGGTCGCGGGATTGATGATGATTTTGCCGCGATTGATGCCACGGAAATTTTATCGGGGCGCGGAAAAGTTGTCGGCAGAAATTTTTTCTTGAGCGGCGCAGTCGTCGGCATTTGTACCGAACGAAATTTTTTGCCCGAAAGTTTTACCGTCGTCACCGAAAAATTTTTTCAAACGGTTTCAATTTCATGAGGCCGTTATTTTTTCTGTTCAAAAAATTTTCCCGCTGTGATACAATCGGAAAAAATTTTGGGAGGTCGTAACGTGAACTTAAAAAAATCTGCCGCCGCATTCAATGAGGCGAAAAAATTCATTCCCGGCGGCGTCAACAGTCCCGTAAGATCGTTTTCAAGCGTCAATTCAAATCCGCCGTTTATTTCACACGGCGCGGGTAGTCACATTTTCGACATTGACGGCAACGAGTACATTGATTTTGTCGGATCATGGGGACCGCTGATTTTGGGTCATGCTCATCCGAAAGTTGTCGCCGCGCTGAAAAATGCCGTCGAACGCGGAACCAGCTACGGTGCTCCGACTGAACTTGAAACGAAACTTGCCAAACTCGTCAACAAAATTTTTCCGTCGATTGAAGTCATGCGCATGGTCAATTCCGGCACTGAAGCCACGATGAGTGCTCTTCGAGTTGCCAGAGGTTTTACCGGCCGCGAAAAGATTATAAAATTTATCGGCTGCTATCACGGCCACAGCGATTCACTGCTGGTCAAGGCGGGAAGCGGTGCTGCGACTTTCGGCGAACCTTCAAGCCCCGGAGTTACGCGCGGCACTGCTCAAGATACGATAACTTTGCCTTACAACGACCTTACCGCCGTCGAGAAAATTTTTGCTCAATGCGGTGAGGAAATTGCCGCGGTTATCGTCGAACCCGTCGCGGGCAATATGGGATTGGTCTTGCCGAAAGAAAATTTTCTGCGCGGACTTCGTGAGGTTACGGAAAAATTTGGTGCCCTGCTGATTTTCGATGAAGTCATGTGCGGATTCAGAGTTTCACTTGGTGGCGCGCAGGAAAAATATCACATCACGCCCGATTTGACTTGCCTGGGAAAAATTATCGGCGGCGGTTTACCATGTGCGGCTTATGGCGGTCGTGAAAAAATTATGCGCAACGTTTCGCCCGACGGCAGGATTTATCAGGCGGGAACTTTGAGTGGCAATCCTCTTGCGATGACTGCGGGCATTGAAACGTTGACGATTTTGCTTGAAGACGACTTGACCGAAAAAATTTCCGCAAAAACTTCAAAGCTCGTCGAAGGTCTTCAATCCGCCGCAAAAAATTCAAATGTAAAAATTCAAACGCCTCAAGCCGGCTCAATGTTCGGAATATTTTTCAGCGACAAGCCCGTAACGAATTACGACGAATCGGCCGCGGCTAATCAGGAGCAGTTCAAAAAATTTTTCGGCGCGATGTTGGAGCAGGGAATTTACCTTGCGCCTTCGCAATTTGAAACGCTTTTCATGTCGGCGGCACATTCGGACGAAGATATTTTGCGGACGATTGACGCGGCGGAGAGAGCTTTTAGCTGCTAGCGACTAGCAACTAGCTACTAGAAGTTAACAGCTCAACCGGAGGTTGTAAATGATTGATGAACTGAAAAATTTTGTTGCTGACGGCTTGAACTCGTGCAAAGTTTTAGTCGTCGGCGACGTGATGTTGGACAAATATTATTTTGGCGAAGTGTCGAGGATTTCTCCCGAAGCCCCCGTACCGATTGCCCGCGTCTTGAAGATTAAGGAAACTCTCGGCGGCGCGGCAAATGTCGTGCACAATCTGGCGTTACTGGGCTGTCAAACGTCGATAATCGGGCAGGTCGGCAAGGATAATCACGGAGAAATTTTCTTGAGCAAGCTGAAAAATCTCGGCGTGAATTATTCGGGCGTGATTGAAACTTCAAAGCCGACTACAACTAAAATTCGCGTGATAAGCGGTCATCAGCAAATGATTCGGCTTGACTTCGAGGACGCTTCCGAACTTGACGTCGTGTCGACTGATACGCTGTTGAAAAATTTTTCGGAGCATTTGTCGAACGTCGACGCGGTAATTATTTCCGATTACGGCAAGGGCGTCTGCACGAAAAAAATTTGCCGCGAGATTATCGGGGCGTGTCGTGCGCAGAAAAAAATTGTCGTCGTCGACCCGAAAGGTGACAAGTGGCAGAAATATTTTGACGCGAACTTCATCACGCCGAACTTGAAGGAACTTAACGCCGTCCTTCCGAAAAAAATTTCCAACGTCGACAGTCAGATTGAGGAGGCCGCTCAAAAAATTATCGACGAATTTAATTTGGGCGGACTGGTCGTGACGCGTTCGGCGGAAGGTTTGAGTTTGATTGAGGCCGAAAAAATTTCTCACATCAAGGCGCGCGCTCAAGAAGTTTTCGACGTGTCAGGCGCGGGCGATACGGTGATTGCGGTATTCACGGCGGCTTTGGCGGGGAAAATTGATTCGGCGGCGGCGGCATATTTGGCGAACACTGCGGCGGGAGTTGTCGTGGCGAAAGTCGGAACTTACGCCGTAAATCGCGAGGAATTGTTAAATGCGCTGTGAACTTCCGCAAATTTTATTCAGCAAAATAATTCGTGCAGTCGTCGAGTTTGAATTGATTGACGACGGCGACAGAATTTTAATCGGCGTGTCGGGCGGCAAGGACAGTTTACTTTTGACTTACGCGCTGGCAACTTTACGGCGACGTATGAAGAAAAATTTTTCACTGGCCGCGCTGACGATTGATCAGAAATTCAGCGACGACTTTGCCGAAAAAATTTCAGCCGTCAAAAAATTCTGCAACGAACTCGGCATTGAGCATGAAGTTTGCGCAGTCGACATTGCCGCCCTGATTCGTGAGCAAAAAAATAAAAGCCCGTGCTTTACGTGCTCTTATTTCCGCCGCGCAGTGATGAATCGTCGAGCCAATGAACTCGGCGCGAATAAAATTGCCTACGCACATCACCTTGACGACGCCGTTGAAACTTTTTTTATGAGCCTGTTGTCGAGCGGGCAGTTGACGACCTTTCAGCCGAAAACTTTTCTTGACCGCACAAACTTAACCGTGATTCGACCGCTGGTTTATCTTCGCGAATCGGAGATTGAAAATTTCACACGCGGCTTTGAAATTTTGAAGTCGCCGTGTCCGTTTGACGGCATGACAAATCGTCAGCGGATAAAAAATTTAATCGTCGAGCTTGAAAAAGATTTCCCCGACCTGTTCAGTCATTTGGCGGCGGCGATGCGGAAAAATTCAATCGGCGAACTTTGGGACGCGCCTAAAACTCGTCAGCAAATGCGGGAAAATTATTTTTCACTCAAGGGCTTTTGATAGTTAGGAGTTAGGAGGTAGGAGTTAGGAGTTAAGAGTTTAAACCTAATCCCTGTTCCCTCAAAAACGAAATTGAGTTGCGCCAATCGCGTTTGACTTTAACCCACAAGTCCAGAAAAATTTTTGAGCCGAGGAGCATTTCAATTTCGGGACGCGCAGCCGCTCCGACTTGCTTTAACATTGCGCCGCCCTTGCCGATTAAAATTCCCTTTTGCGATTCGCGTTCGACGTAAATTGTTGCGCGGATAAAAATCGTGCCGTTATCGCGAGGCGTAAATTCTTCCAAGTCGACGGCGATTGAGTGCGGAACTTCATCTTGCGTCGCGTGTAAAATTTTTTCGCGAATCAGTTCGGCCACAATCAATCGTTCGGGCTGATCGGTCACCATGTCGGCGGGATAATATTGCACGCCTTCCGGTAAAAATTTTTTCGCCTCATCAATCAGCGCGTCAAGATTTGTTCCCAGCGTCGCGCTTATCGGGACGACTGCCGCAAAATTTCTGCGCGTCGAGTATTCGGCGATTATCGGCAAAATTTTTTCGCGTTCGATGAGGTCGACTTTATTGACAACGAGAATCACAGGTTTTGTCGTCGAGTTGAGCCGCTCCAAAATATATTTCTCGCCGCCGCCAAATTTTTCCGTCGCGTCGATTACGAAAAAAATTGCGTCGACTTCCTTAAGCGTACCTTCCGCCGCCTTGAGCATGTACTCGCCGATTTTGAATTTCGGTTTGTGAATGCCGGGTGTGTCGAGAAAAATAATTTGCGCGTCGTCAAGCGTCAAAATGCATTGAATTCGACTGCGCGTCGTCTGCGGCTTATCGGAAGTTATCGCAACCTTCTGCCCGATGATTTTATTGATGAGCGTGGACTTGCCGACGTTCGGACGACCGATGACCGTCACGAATCCCGATTTATACATTTCAATCCCTCCAAAAAAAATTCCCCTGCGCGGGGAAAAATTTTTTATCAATCCAGAAAATCTTTCAACTTTTTTGAGCGGGCAGGGTGACGGAGTTTTCTCAACGCCTTTGCCTCAATTTGACGAATGCGCTCGCGGGTGACGTTGAAACTTTTGCCGACCTCTTCAAGCGTGCGCGCCCTACCATCTTCAAGCCCGAATCTCAACCGCAGAACATTTTTTTCACGCGGCGTCAAAGTTCCAAGCACGTCTTCGAGTTGTTCCTTGAGCAACATGAATGATGCGGCGTCAGCGGGTGCAGGCGCGTCCTGATCTTCGATGAAGTCGCCCAAATGCGAATCGTCCTCTTCGCCGACGGGTGTCTCCAATGAAACCGGCTCTTGCGCAATTTTCTTTATCTCGCGGACGCGGGCAACGTCAATTTCCATTTCCTCGGCAATTTCTTCGTCAGTCGGTTCACGACCATTTTTCTGCAGCAGGTTGCGTGAAACTCTGATGAGCTTGTTAATCGTCTCGACCATGTGCACGGGAATTCGGATTGTGCGCGCCTGATCAGCTATCGCCCGCGTTATCGCTTGACGAATCCACCACGTCGCGTAAGTTGAAAATTTGTAGCCCTTGCGATAATCAAACTTTTCAACGGCCTTGATCAAGCCCAGATTGCCCTCTTGAATCAAATCCAAGAAAAGCATTCCGCGCCCCACATACCTTTTGGCAATTGATACGACTAGTCGCAAATTCGCTTCGGCTAATTCTTTTTGCGCCTCGGTATGTATTTCGTCGTCCTCCGACTCCATCCGCATGGCAATTTCTTTTTCCTGGTCAGCAGTCAGGAGCGGCACTCGCCCAATTTCCTTAAGATACATGCGGACGGGGTCATCGATTGAAACGCTGTCGGGAATATTCAAATCGACTTCAACGGTGGGCTTTGATGTACCGGTCTCTTCTTCAACGTGAGTTTCGGCAGTTTCGGCGGCATTCAACGGCTCGACTTGTTCAAGCGACGCGGCCGCAGCTAAATCGCCGTCGACATTTTCGCCCGTATCGTCAACTTCAATCTCATTTTCATCGTTGATTATTTCGATACCTTCGCGCTCACAGAGACTCAAAATTTCGTCAATCTCGTCGGCGTCATTTTCCAGCCCGAAGCTTTGAATAATTTTATCCAAATCGCCCCAAGTCAACTTACCGCCGGTTTGCTTAGCTCTTTCCTTCAAAACCGAAACGATTTTTGGCGAACGACCTTTGACAGACTTGAATACATCTTCCGCGTGAAATTCTTCCTCGATTTCAACCTTTTTATGCGCGGAATTATTTTTTTTCTTTCCCGACAGGCTGCCTCTTAAACCGCCTTTCTTCGGCTCGACAGTTTTGCTCTCTCCTGTCATACTGCAGCCTCCTTTCAAAGCAATATTAATTTTAATTGCTCAATTTAACAATTTCCTGTTTAACCTTGAGCGAGTTTTGAATCAGTTCGACGTAATTTTCATCGTGGCTCGAAGTATATTTTCCGGCTTGCGCAAGAAGTTCGTCATATTTTTTTTTCAGCACGGCAATGCGCAAAATATCCATCGAATCATAAAATAAATTCATTTCCATATCACGAGGCTCGTCCGCACCGGCAAGCAATATTCGCGAAAGTTCCGCATTGGCCTCGTCACTCAATTCCCTTGCCGCATTAATTTGATCGGGGCGTATTTCTTGAATCAGGCAATTTTTCAACCAACTGATTATTTCCTGTTGCGGCTCCGAAAAAATATCTTGCGGCAACAGCGACAGCACATAACTCAACGTGTCGGTTTCATGCCACATCATTCGCAAGACCACTTCGCACGCGCATTGTCGCTTTGAAAACTTTTGCTTGGGAAGTTTCTTCCGTTGAATGGCGGCGAATTGCTTTTCAGGAACTTTTGCTTGAGATGAAACTTTATTTAACTCTTCCTCGACAACTCGTTCATCCAAGATAAGCGCGGCGGCAATTTTTTTGTAATACTCGTTGCGTATGATATTTTCCTTAATCCCCGCGATAACCGGCAAAATTTCGTTCAACGCCTGGATTTTCCCGCTGATCGTGTCGTGATTCGTGTGGTCAAGGACATATTTTATGCGATAATCGACCAGCGGCTCCGCGCCCTTGATAAGCTCCTCGAAGGCAGCTTTTCCGTGCTTGCGAATAAATTCATCGGGATCTTTACCGTCGGGAACTTTTATGACGAAAACTTCCGCACCTTCCGCTTGAACAATCGGTAAAGCTCGAATCGTGGCACGTTGCCCCGCCTCGTCACTGTCGTAGCAGAAAATAATTTTCTTGGCGTAACGCAGAATCAATTTGGCATGTTCGGTCGTAAAAGCCGTTCCGAGTGTCGCGACGACATTTTTTATCCCCGCGCTGAAAAGTGACACCGCGTCCATATATCCTTCGACGACGATAGCCGCGCCCGCCGTACTTATCAGCCGATTTGACTTGTCCAGCCCGAAAAGCAAATTGCGCTTGTTGAAAAGCACAGTCTCCGGCGTGTTGAGATATTTGGGAGTTTCTTTGTTATCGGAATTTATCACCCGCCCGCCGAAGCCGACCGTCTGCCCGAAAATATTATTTATCGGAATCATCACGCGCCCGCGGAATCTGTCGTAGTAGCCGGAAGAAGTTTTTCTTTTGGCGACAAGTCCGACCGCCTCAAGCTGTGGAGCAGTGAACTTTTGACGAATAAGTTCATTAAACAGACCTTCCCATTCGTCGGGAGCATAGCCCAGCTTGAAAGTTTCAATCGTCTCCGCCGTAATTCCACGCGCCTCAAGATATTTCCTGCCAACTTCGCCGCGAGCCGTATTGATTAAACATTCGTGGTAAAAATCCTGCGCAAGTTCGTTGATTTTGAGTAAATTTTTTTCCTCACGCCGTCGACGTTCCTCTTCGGGAGAAGCTCTTTTCGTCGGCAAATCAATTCCCAAACGTTGCGCCTGAAGTTTAATTGCCTCGAAATAAGTTACGTTTTCAATGAGCGACAGGAACTTGAAAGCGTTGCCGCCTGCGCCGCACCCGAAACAATAAAAAAATCCCTTGTCGACGCTTACGCAGAAAGATGCGGTTTTTTCGCTGTGAAAAGGACAGCAGCCCCAATATCGCCCACCCTTTTGAGTAAGCGATACGTAGCGGCTCACGACAGAATAAATATCCGTCCGTTCGCTGACCTTGGCAACGAATTCTTCAAGATCCGTACTTCCCATCGTTTTTCAACCTCCGTGACGGTTATATTCCCTGCGTTTTTTAAATATCCTTTCAGCCGCGCAAGAATTTTTGCAACGTGGTATAATCGACGCGGTTGCCCTTATTGGGAACTTGCCAATAGTTAGAATTGAGGAGGAGTTTAATGTTTATCGCGGACAAATACGACGTGATAGTAATCGGTGCGGGTCACGCGGGAATTGAGGCGGCATTGGCTGCTGCGAGATTGGGCTGCAAAACTTTGCTAACGACTTTATCTTTGGAAAATCTTGCAATGATGCCTTGCAACCCGTCAATCGGCGGCCCTGCCAAAGGTCATCTGGTAAGGGAAATTGACGCGCTCGGCGGGCAAATGGGAATTGCCGCTGATGAAACTTGCATTCAATTCCGCACACTCAACACCGGTAAAGGTCCGGCAGTTCAAGCTTTGCGTGCGCAGGCCGATAAAAAAATTTATCAAGCCGTCATGAAAAATTTTTGCGAGAACGTCGACGGCTTGGACTTGAAACAACTGCTGATTGAAAATATTTTGGTCGAGGAAAATAAAATCGTCGGCGTGAGTGCTGAAACCGGCGAAACTTTTTTGGCAAGCGCGGTGATTTTGGCGAGCGGCACATATCTCAGCGGACGAATCATTATCGGCGAAAGTATTTTTGACGGCGGCCCCAACGGTCAGCGGGCGGCGATTAAACTTTCCGACGCGCTGAAAAATTTGGGCGTCAAGCTCATGCGCTTCAAGACGGGAACTCCTGCACGTGTCGACGGGAGAACTTTGGACTTCAGCAAAATGGAACTTCAACGCGGCGACGATCCTCCGCAAAATTGTTCATTCATGACGCGCGAGCCGGTTAAAAATCTCGTAAACTGCTATTTGACTTACACGAATGAACGGACGCATGAAATTTTACGGCGCAATCTTCATCGCGCACCAATGGCGAACGGAATCATTGAGGGAATCGGGCCGCGATATTGTCCGTCGATTGAGTCGAAAATAATTCGCTTCCCCGACAAAGAACGTCATCAATTATTTTTGGAGCCGGAAGGTTTGAACACGCAAGAATTTTACGTTCAGGGCATGTCGACATCAATGCCGATGGACGTGCAGATAGAATTTTTGCACACGATACCGGGTCTTGAGCGGGCAAAAATTATGCGGGCGGGTTATGCGATTGAATATGATTGCCTGGATCCGTTGCAACTCAAACCGACGTTGGAGTTTAAAAATATTTCGGGATTTTTTTCGGCGGGACAATCGAACGGCACATCAGGTTATGAGGAGGCAGCCGCTCAAGGATTGATTGCGGGGATAAATGCGGCGGCGTTCGTGAAAAATTTTGAGCCGCTGATTTTGAAACGCTCTGAAGCTTATATCGGCGTGTTGATTGATGATTTGGTCACGAAGGGCACGAATGAACCTTACCGCATGATGACTTCGCGAGCCGAATATCGATTGTTGCTCCGACAAGACAACGCCGACTTGCGATTGACGCCTTACGCCATAAAAATCGGATTGGCGTCCGCCGAACGTCGAAAACTTTTCGAGACCAAGCGCGCGGAAATTTCTTTGGCAACGCAACGATTGAACGAAATTAAATTAACGCCGAGTGCTGAAATCAATCAAAAACTTTCGAGCTTGGAGCTGGGCGAAATTCATAACGCCATGCCGCTTGCAGAACTTTTGCGCCGACCCAATGTCACGTATGAAAAACTTCGCGGGGCATTTGACTTGCCAAAAATTTCAGCTGAAGCCGCCGCTCAAGTCGAGATAAAATTTTTCTACGAGGGTTACATAAAAAAACAGGCGGAGCTTGCCGAGAAGCTTGACCGCCTTGAAGATAAAATTATTCCCGCAGAAATTGATTACAACGCCATAAAAAATTTACGCGTCGAGGCTCGCGAAAAACTTTCCGCCATAAAACCTCGTTCAATCGGGCAGGCGTCGAGGATTTCGGGAGTGTCGCCCGCTGATATTTCAGTTCTGCTCGTTTGGATTGAAACTCTTCGCCGATGATTATGCGCGTTCAATGTAATTGCCGGTGCGCGTGTCGATTCGCAGAACGTCGCCTTCATTTATGAACAGCGGCACACGAACTACATAACCGGTCTCAAGCGTGGCATTTTTCGTTGCGCCGGTAGCAGTGTTGCCTTTGACGGCCGGTTCACATTCGGTGACTTTGAGTTCGACGCTGTTGGGAAGATTGACGCCGATAATGCGCCCTTTGAACGTCTGCAGGTTGACTTCCATGTTCTCCATGAGGAAATTGAGCGCGTTGCCGAGTTGCTCCTTATTGAGTTCAATCTGCTCATAAGTTTCAACGTCCATGAAAGTATATTGGCCGTCGGATTCGTAAAGGAATTGCATACGGCTGGTATCGAGGCGAGCGGGCGGCATCTTTTCGTTGGGATTGAAAGTGCGTTCGACGACTGCACCGGTCTCAACGTTTTTAATTTTCGTGCGGACGAATGCTGCGCCTTTACCGGGTTTGACGTGCTGGAATTCGACGACCTGCCATGCCATGCCGTCAATCTCAATCGTTAAGCCTGTCCGAAAATCTGTACTTGAAATCATTGGTATAACCTCCTGTTTAGGAACTAGTAATTAGGAACTGGGAAATAGTAGGGATTAGGGATTAGTAAAAACTAGTTCCTAGTTCCTACAATTCAATCAAATTTTTTGGCGAACGCGTCAAAGGTTGAGCCTTGCCGTTTGTGACTAAAACGGTGTCCTCAATCCTCACGCCGCCGAAATTTTCAATGTAAAGCCCCGGCTCGTCAGTGACAATCATATTCGCCAGAAGACTTTCACATTTGCTTAGCTTACTCAAACGCGGTTCCTCATGAATCTCCAAGCCGACGCCGTGTCCCAAGCCGTGAACAAAATAATTGCCATAGCCCGCCGCCGTCAACCTGTCACGAACTGCCGCGTCAATTTCAACACCGCCCTTGCCCGCCGTGATAATTTCCAAGCCGAAAAGTTGCGCGTCAAGGACAGTGTTATAAATTTTTTTCTGTTCAGCCGAAGCCTTCCCGACACAAATTGTCCGCGTAATGTCCGAGCAGTAGCCGTTGTAAATCGCGCCGAAATCCATTGTGACGAGTTCGCCGGCAGAAATTTTTTTCTCCGTGGCAATGCCGTGCGGAAGACTGCCCCGCCAACCTGAAGCTACAATCGTTTCAAACGCAGCTTTTTCAGAGCCGAGTCGCCGCATAAAATATTCCAGCTCCGCGGCAACTTCAATCTCGCGGACGTTCGGTTTGATGACGTTCAAAACTTTTTTAAAGGCCTTGTCGGCAATATCGCACGCCTCGCGAATGTTGGCAATCTCCGCCGAATCCTTGACTTGCCGCAAATCATCAATCGTAACCGATTTAAATTCGACGGCAGGAAGTTCTTTCTTGAGGTAACTGTTTTGAGCAACCGTCATGACGAGACCTTCAAAACCGATTTTTTTGCAGCCGGAAATTTTTATCTCTTCGACGATTTTTTTATAAAGCCCTTCCGTTTGCTCGACGAGAGTAAAATTTTTTGCTTGAGTGATGGCTTGTTCAGTGTAACGACCGTCAGTTATGAGCTTGCGAAAATTTTTCCCGATGAAAAGTGCCGTGCTGTCGCCGCGAAATCCGCTGAAATATGCAACGTTGGGAGCCTTCGTAATTAAAATTGCGTCGACCTCTTCGGCAGAAATTTTTTCTTGAAGATTCGCCAGTCGTCCGCTGAAGTTAAAATTTTTTTCCATATCTAATTTCCTAACAGCTAGCAGCTAACAGCTAACAGCTACTTAGTATCCTTTTGGAGTTTGCGGACGGCAATTGAAAGAGCCGCAATGTAGCTGTCGACGCCGAAGCCGCAAATTTGCCCCATGACTACCGGCGCGATAACTGACGTGCGGCGGAATTCTTCGCGGCGATGAATATTCGACAGATGAACTTCAATCACGGGGACGGGCACTGCTGCTATCGCGTCGCGCAGGGCAATGCTGTAGTGAGTGAGCGCGCCCGCGTTGAGTAAAATAAAATCGTAACGCCCGCGAGCTTTTTGAATCGCCTCGACGAGTTCGCCCTCAAAATTCGACTGCAGAAAATCAATCGTATCAACGCCTAAAGTTTTTGCCCGCTCATGTAAAAGTTCGTTTATGTCATTGAGTGTCAACCAACCGTAAATTTCCGGCTCACGTGTGCCCAGCAAATTTAAATTCGGCCCGTGCAAAACCAAAATTCGCTTGACGTTGACACCTTCACTTCCTGATTGCAAATTTATCCTCTCCTTCAACGGCGGGCATGTCGGCAAGTTCAAGATTCGTGACTTGGATTCGACCTCTGCCCGTTTTAATTTTGTCGATGACTTGTTCAATAATTTTCGGCGAACCTTGAAGTTCCATTGCAACGGAGCCGTCATTCATATTTTTAACCCAGCCCGTCACGCCGAAAGCCCTTGCCGTATTCCTGACGAAAACTCGGAAGCCGACCTTTTGCACGCGACCTTCAGCACGTCCCGCCTTGCGCACAACTTCAGATTCTCTGCAAAAAAGATTCGTAAGTAAGCCCATAATTTTTCCTCAATATCTGATAGCAAATTTATCTTCGCCGGCAACAACGCTCAAGTCCGAACTCGTAAAATTGGTGACTTTAATCCAATCGTTGCCGCGTTGAATTTTGGCAATGAGCCGTTCGACAATATCCGCCTCGCCTTGAAGTTCCATCGTAACGGATCCGTCACTCATATTTTTAACCCAACCCGTCACGCCCATAGCCTTGGCGTTGCTCTGAACAAAAAATCTGAATCCGACGCCTTGAACGCGACCTTCAGCACGTCCCGATTTACGCACGGCATTTTCCAAATTGACGGGGGCAACCGGTTCAGCGTCCTCATTCCCGCCGCCAAAAATATTACTCCAAAATCCCATTTTATCAACTCCTCATTAGCGACCAAATTTCCACGGGCTTATCAACGGGAATTTTCACGAGCTGTTGAGCATGTGGCGCGGAAAAAATTTCTTGACCGTCCTCATCACGCATTGAAGTTATCGTCTGTGAAAAAGTTTTTCCCGTCGGCTGAAGAAATTCCACGCGCTGATTGACTTCAAACTTGCCGCGCTGTTCAATCGTCGCAATCATTGTTGAGGCGTCGAAGTCTCGGACAATCCCCAAAAAATCGGACGCTCGGCTCGGCTTTGATGTCAAATAAATTTCAGTCGGCTTGCCGTCACCGATGAAAAATCCCGTCGTATATGGTCGATGTGCAATCTTGTCGAGTTCGTCAAGCCATTCATTACGGACGCTGAAATTTCCGTCGAAGTAAGAATCAATCGCCGCCCGATAAATCTTGACGACGCCCGCCACGTAATTAACACTCTTCATGCGGCCTTCAATCTTGAGTGAGGCGACGCCGCTTTGAATAATTTTGTCGAGGTGCGGGAGCAGGCATAAATCTTTCGAGTTCATGACGTAGGAGCCGCGATCATCTTCGCCGACAGGAAAAAATTCACCGCCGCGAGTTTCCTCAACCAAATTATATTTCCAGCGGCAAGAATGAGTACACGCCCCTTGATTGGCATCGCGCCCCGTCAAAAATTTCGACAGCCAACAGCGTCCGGAATATGATATGCACATTGCGCCGTGGATAAAAATTTCAAGCTCCGCCGCGCAGTTAGCCTTGATGTTCAAAATTTCTTCGCGGGTAAGTTCGCGGGCTAAAACAATTCGACTTGCGCCCAGGTCTTGAAAAAATTTCACCGCCCGCCAATTTGTGACGTTGGCTTGCGTGCTGATGTGAATTTTTAAATTCGTCTCCTTCGCCAAAGCCAGTACGCCCAAATCCGAAACTAAAACCGCGTCGACTCCTGCCGCGTCCAAAAATTTCAGATAATCGGCAAGGGCTTCAAGGTCGGCATTGTGCGCGAAGACATTCACCGCCGCATAAATTTTTTTGCCGCGAGAGTGAGTGAAGTCGACGGCCTTTAAAATTTCGTCGCGAGTGAAATTATCGCCGAACGCTCGAAGACTGAAATTTTTTCCGCCGAAATAAACTGCGTCCGCCCCATAAATCAGCGCGGCCTGTAACTTCTCGAAATTTCCCGCCGGTGCTAAAAGTTCGGGCTTGACAAAATCATTGCGCATTACGCATTGCGCATTACGCATTGCTTCAACGATATTGATTGACAAGATTTAAATGCTCCTCATAAGTGTAGGCGTAATGATTGTGGCCGCGACGGTCGGCGACGAAGTAAAGATAATCGGTCGCGGCAGGGTGAAGTACGGCTTCAATCGACGCCATGCCGGGATTGGCAATCGGTCCGGGCGGCAATCCCGTATGCTGATACGTGTTGTACGGCGAATCGATTTGTGTGTCCTCGATTGAAACGTCTTCCTTCGGCGCGTCCATCAAATATTGTAACGTTGCGTCGGTCTGCAGCGGCATGTTCAATTTGAGCCGCTTGAGTAAAACTTGTGCGACGATTGCTCGATCTTCGGGGAAACGAACTTCCCGCTCAACCAACGACGCCAGCGTTATCAAGTCGTAAACCGACAAGCCCATTTTCTCCGCCTGGACACGCATTGTCGGCGTCAAACGTTCGTCAAAAGTTTTCGCCATCAGCGTCAAAATTTCGTCAATCTCCATGTCACTTTCGACGGTGTAAGTGTCGGGGAATAAAAATCCTTCCGCCGCGAAGAAAACATTTTTACGCTTGCGCATGTAATCATAGGGCGTGAAATCTTCAGCCGCCTTGAGGAAATCTTCCTTGTCGACGAGATCAAGATTGTAAAGCCGCTCGGCAATTTCCTTGACGCCGAAGCCTTCAGGTATCGTGAATTTAATCGCTTTGCGCTCGCCCGTCAACAATTTCTGAAAAACTTCGTCGTCGCTCATGCCGACAGTAAACGTGTAAGCTCCGGGTCGAAATTTGTCGTCGTAATCGTAAATCCTCGCAAGCAGTCGGAACTTCAAGCTGCTGTCGATAACGTCCTTTTCGGCAAGACGTTCGGCAATTTCGGCGGTCGAAAGTCCTTCACGAATTTTTATCTGGACGCGATGTTCTTCCTCCTCGACGACATTTTCATCTTTAGTTTCAGTCGTCGGAGTTGTCGGCTTTTGAACTTGAGCGACTGACGGATCTGCGAAAACTAATACCGCGCCGATTACGACAATGCAAGCAAAAACTACGCCCGCCACGGTTCCCACATATCGCAAAGAAATTTCCTCGCGCAATTCGTTTAGGGAAATGTTCAGCTTTTCGCGGAAAGATTTTTTCCCTTCTCGACGTGAGGGGATTTTTAATTGCTTGGTATCGGCGTCGCTTGAAAATTTTTTATCGTCGGGCGCGTTACTCATTCTTCCTCATCCAAAAGTTTTTCATAGGCCTCTTGAACTTTCTCGAACTCCTCATCAGTCGGCTCGATAAATTCTTCCTCACCGTTCGCGTTGATTACGATTTTTGCAATGATAACGTCGTCGTCCTCGCAGCCGCAATCGCAACCTTCGCCGTGGTCATGATCGTCTTTAACCTCAACCAGGAGTGCAAAATTTTCACCGTCAACGGGGATAATCATCTCCTCGACATAATAGAAAACGTTGCCGTCCTCGTCAGTCATTTCAATCAAAAAATCGTCGTCCAAAATTTCTTCGTTGCGCTTATCCGCCATTTAAAAATCCTCCTCGATTTTTCATTGCGCATTACGCATTACGCATTACGCATTGCTATCTAGCCAGCCTTGCAAAATATAAACTGCCGCCATTTTGTCGATAACTTTTTTGCGCTTCTTGCGACTGACATCAGCCGCGATTAAATTTTTCGTCGCCGCAACAGTGCTCAAGCGTTCGTCCCAAAAAATTTGCTTGACGGTAGGGAACGCTGTGTTGAGTTTCGCCGCAAATTTTTTTATCGCCTCGCAACGTTCACCTTCGGTACCGTCCATATTTTTCGGGAAGCCGATTACAAATGTCGTCACCTCAAATTGCTCAACAAGTTCTTTGAGGCGTCGCAAGTCATTTTTGTTTGACGTGCGTTGAATCGTCTCGACACCTTGCGCGGTTATGCCGAGTAAATCGCTTGCGGCAATGCCAATCGTCCTGTTGCCGATATCAAGAGCCAAAGCCCTCACGTCTTGCCCCCCAATCGCTCAAGATAAGCTCGCACGAGTTCTTCCAAAAGTTCGTCGCGCTCAACCTTGCGGATCATGCTGCGCGCCTCTCGATAACTCGTCACGTATGCAGGGTCGCCGCTCAAAAGATACCCAACCAACTGGTGCACGGGATTATAGCCCTTCTCGGTCATTGCTTTGTAGGCATTGCGTATAACTTTTTGCGCACGATTTTCTTCGACGCCGAAGTTAAACATTCGGGTTTCGTCGTCGACAGTTTTAGTTTCGTCGCCGCTCATCGAATCACTCCTTTGCTAAGGAACTAGTAATTAGGAACTAAGAACTAGTAGGGAATAGTAAAAACTAGTTCCTAGTTCCCAGTTCCTAGTCCCTAATTTCATTTCGCGCATTTTACACCAAAAAAGCGGCGTGTGACAAGAAAAACTTTTCCGATTGACTTTGAAAAATTACCTGTTAAACTTGTAACCGATTTTCAGAAAAAAGGAGTTAAGAAAATGAACAGCATTAAAGTTACGGTTCCCGTTACCGTGAAAGCAAAACTTACCGAAAAACTTCGGGCGCGTCTCGTCGACGAGGCAGTTAAAGTCGCCGAACAAATGGAACTCGAACTCAAGCAAATTAATATCGACATGCAACGCGAGCTTGAAAAAAATCCGCAGTATGAAGGACAAATTCGCAACTACTTTTCTAATGAAATGGCTCCACGTCAAGCACGTTTGGACGAGGCTCATCGCCGCAAGGAGACTTTTGAAAAGTTAGCACTCGGCGCGGAAATCATTCAAGGTACGGCTGACAGGCAAGTTGAGTTGAAAGTCGGCGACAATCTCCGTGAGGCAACGAACGTAGAAATTTTGGTGGAAGATGACAAAATCATTGCAATCCGCGGCTGAAATAATCGTCGGGAAAATCGGCGCGGCTCGCGGACTTGACGGCACAGTCAAAATAATTCCGCTGACCGATTTTGAAGGACGCTTCGACGGCTTGGAAAAAATTTCTGTCGGCGGAAAAATTTTTCACGTCGAGGAAGTCAAACATATCGGCGGGCAAATTTTTATGAAGTTCGCGGGCGTGGACAGTCGAGAAGCTGCGCGGGCTTTGACGAATAAATTTTTGACGGTCGACAGGAAAAATGCCGCGCCTCTTGCCGACGGTGAATTTTATACTTTCGACATAATCGGTTGTGAAGTTTTCGACGGCGATAAAAAACTTGGCACCGTTACCAACGTCCTCAAGACCGGCAGCAATGACGTTTTTGAGGTTGACGGAAATATTTTGATACCCGCGCTGAAATCCGTCGTCAAATCGATTGACATTGCCGCGAAGAAAATTCTGGTTGACGAAAATGCTTATTGACATCATTACACTTTTTCCCGAAATGTTCACGGGAGTTTTCGGCGAGAGCATTATCAAGCGCGCCGTCGAGAAAAATATTTTGGAGATTCGATTCACTCAACTGCGCGACTTCGCCTTCAACAAGCACAAGCAGGTTGACGATTCACCTTTCGGAGGCGGCGCAGGTATGGTACTCAAGCCGGAACCTGTTTATCTTGCAGTCCGTGACGTGCTCAATAAATCCGACGAGAATTTTTCACGCAAGATAATCATCACTGATCCGAGCGGCGAAGTTTTTACTCAATCGAAGGCCAAAGAACTTGCCGAACTCGACCAAATTATTTTTGTCTGCGGACATTACGAAGGCTTCGACGCCAGAATTTACGACCTTGCCGACGAGTTGATTTCAATCGGCGATTATGTTTTGACGGGCGGAGAATTGCCCGCAATGGTTATCGTCGACGCCGTGGCGAGAATGCTCCCCGACGTTTTAGGTTCTGCGGAGTCGGCGACGACCGATTCTTTTTTTTCGGGAATGCTGGGTTATCCGCAATACACCCGCCCGCGAGAGTTTGAAGGTAAAATCGTCCCCGAAGTTTTATTGTCCGGCAATCACGCTGAAATAAAAAAATGGCGCGAAGCTCAAGCGTTGACTTTGACTCGCGAACGAAGACCGGAACTCTTATCAGTTAGGAGTTAGGAGGTAGGAGTTAGGAGTTAGGAATGGGGAACACTAAAAAAATTATAGCATTGGTTGCAGTCTTGCTGATTCTAACTGTAGCTGTCGGCTTCGGAGTTTATCACAACGTGCAGCAGCTCCAAAAGCGAAGTGCCAATCCCGTTGTAGTTGCCGGGCAGGCTGTCGAGGCTCACGACCTTGAAACTTTTAAAAAACACGTCGACCTTGACGCGCTGATTAAAAATGCGGCGGAAGAAATTTTGTCCGCACAAATCAACTCCACGCTCACCCCGACGGCTTACTCAATGGACGAACTTCAACGCCGTTATGACCGGTTGGAGCCGGACTTTATCAACGCGGCGAAATCTGCGGCGGAAGAATACATTTCGACAGGCAAAGTCACCTTCCCCGCAAAACTCACCGACGCTCAAAAATTTCTCAAAAATTCGGGCGTGACTTCCTGCCAAATCAAAAGTATTTCCAAGCCGCAAAAAGATGGCAACGATAAAGTCGTTACGGTTATGCTTTACAATCAGAACATGAAATTCAGTTTCGAGGTTGAATTGTTGCTTGAAGCTGACGCGGAAGATAATTGGCGTGTCACGGGCGCGAAAGGCTTTGAATCTTATTACAACGGCTGGCGCAGTGCACTCCGACGCAAGCTCAATTCCCTCAACGCGCCGATCAGTCGTGAAATGGACGAAGTTTTTCGCGTGAAAAGTTTCAGCGTCAAAAATTCCGGCGGCGACGAATACGGCTTTTCACAGACGCTTGACATTGTGATTAAAGCTGATGTTCACTTCGACAAGCCGCTTGCCAAGGTTATCGGCAACGTCATCATCGGCAAGGGCGACCGCGAAAGTTTCACGCCCTTTGCACTTGACATGACGGACGCCGCTCAAGGCTTGCAACTTTTTGACGTGACGAAAACTTTAAATCCCTTCGTGAGGGCTGATTCCGACGCAATGAAGCATGGACTTAAGATAAACGACATTAAGGTTGAGGTCACGGAAATTATCTTCGCGGACGGCACCAATCTCAAACTGCTTGACGCTCTGCCCGAATAAATTTGGAGGCTGTCACATGGAAAAATTATCTGTCGTACTCGTCGTGCTGAATGAAAAATTTTTTGAGCGCGCCATAAACTCTCTGAACTTCGACAACATAAATCTCGTTTCGATAGTGATTGATAACGGCAACGGGAAAGTTTTAAATCGCGGCGAGGAAAAAATCCCGCTCGTATCTTTTTCGGATATGCAAAATCTTTTGGACGCGGGCAGTAATTTTATCTGGCTGATAAGCGGTTATCAAAATAGCGTCAACGATATTTGGAAGACGAAAAAATTTTTGATGAACTGTGGCGTGCCGGAAGATAATATCGTCAACTTTGACATTCTTTCGCACATTTCGGTTGAATGGTTCGCGAATCTTCGTTACGTCGAAAAATATGGCGCGGATTTTTTTGCAACGGGCATAAGTTACACTGAAGTCGGATTGGATTTAAGATATATTCCTCACGCGCGCGGCAGAGGCGTCAATCTCAGCGGATCCAATCAAGATTTGATCCAAGGTTATTTGACGGCTAAACATATTTTCAATCACGTCCCGCCCGGCACGATTAAATTTGTCCTAATTGGTCTCGCGCCATATTCTTTCCGCTACACCAACGCCGAATCTTTTTCAGTCTGTCCGCGAAATCTTCAATACATGCTTGCCATCAATGCTCCGCCGACCACTTTGCACGACCGCTTGTTGAACATTTTGGTCAAAGACGACGTTAAAAATTTTTACTGCAATGTTATGGCTCAACAGGCGGATTTAAATTTTGACAGCGTTAAAAATGCACTCAACGGCGAACTTCCCGCAAAGGCTGTCATCACGTGGGAAGATGAGCTGAAAAATTTGACGAAAAAATTTCGCCCGCAAGTCGTCGAAAAAAATATTCAAATCCTTGAAGAGCACATTAAACTTTGCTTGGACAATGGCGCAAAACCTGTAGGCGTAGTCTTTCCATTTGCTCCGGCTATGTGGAAAAATTACGACGCTGAACTTTTGGAACGCTTCCGTTCAATAATCAATTGCCTTGAGAAAAATTACGACTTCACTTGCATTGACTTGTTCGACTTGGAGTTGGGCTACGATTGCTTTTACAACATGGCGCATTTGAATTTGAAGGGCGCGGCCTATTCGAGTATTTATCTGGGCTTGCGGCTTTATGATGAAAAAATTTTGTCGGAAGAAAATTTCGTCGCAATGAATTACGGCTACTTCAACGCGCTGACACAATTTTTGCCGAAAGAAGATTATAACGCGCTGATGTCCCGCGTCTTTGAAAAGTCGGTTGAGCTGATTCGCCGCAAAGATAAAATTAAAATCGGCTTCGTGCTTTATGATTCGTCGATGTGGTGCGGTGACGAGATTTATAATTTTTTTGCTGCAGACAGTCGCTTTGAACCGACAATTTTTTTATGCCTGCGAACCGATACCGCTAAAGATGAACTTGTCCGAAAAGATTTTCTACACGGCGTCGAGCAATTCAAATCTCGCGGACTCAACGTTACTGCCCTCGCCGAAAAAAATTCCGACGTTCCCGCCCAAGACGTGTTGATTTTCTTGACGCCTTATCTTGAAGTTTTGCCGATGGCTTTTCAACTGTCAAATCTGACGCCGAAAACTTTGATGACTCAAATACCCTACAGCATTCAAGTTTCAAAATTATATTCGTGGCTTGCTTATCCTATAATGCGCGTGACGTGGAAAGTTTTCTTGGATACGAAAAATACTACCGAAATCTTCAAGCAAGTATGTGAAAATGGTTCTGCTCGCGGATTTTACAGCGGCTATCCGAAAATGGATATTTTTTATCAGACGGCTCACGAATTTAAATTTGATTGGAAGATGGCGCGTCCGAATGCGAAGAAAATTATTTACGCGCCGCACTGGTCGATTAATGCCGGTGTTTTGTATTCTACCTTCCAATGGAATTTTCAATTTATGTACGAGTTCGCGAAGGCTCATCCGGAAACTTCTTGGGTCTTCAAGCCGCACCCGAATTTACTTTTCTCGGCAGTCAGTTCAGGGCTTTTCCCTTCGATCAAAGACTTTGAAAAATATTTGGACGCTTGGAACCGCTTGCCCAATGCCAAAGTCGTCACGGGCGGCTACTATCAAGAAATTTTCGCCACGTCCGACGGTATGATTTTGGACAGCGGCTCATTCATTGCCGAATATCAATTCACGCATAAGCCGATGATTTTTTTGACGCGCGAAACTCAACGATTCAACGACATGGGCAACGGTATTTTAAACGTCTCGTATCTCGTTGACGGTCGCGATTTGAATGGGATTGCCGCGCTCATGCAAAAAATTTTTATCGACGGCGACGACCCGAAATATGTTGAGCGGAAAAGATTTTTGACGAAAACCTCAACTACTTCAACCGCAACGGCATGACGGCGAGTAAATTTATTTTCAAGAGCATTGCCGACGATTTGAAAGGTTAATTAATCATGAAACAGTAAAAATTTATTATGGGAGTATTGGGCGTTGCGACAAATGCCACGATTAATCTTTTTGAGCAATGGGCAAAAGTTTTTCCTGCCGAAAAGGAATGGGATCGTCCGCGAATCATAATTGATAATAACTGCACGATGCCCAGCAGAGTTCGCGCTTTGCTTTACAATGAAAATGTTGAGCTTCTCGTCGAACAGATGACAGAGTCCATTAAATTTTTGACTCAAGCCGGTGCCACGAAAATTTTAATTGCGTGCAATACAGCTCACGTTTTCCTTGAAAAAATTTACGAAAGATTTCCTGTCGCGAAAAATTACGTTGTCGACATAATCGATGAGTGCGCTGACCGGTTGCAAAGTCGCGGCGTAAAAAAAGTTTTCTTGCTTGCCTCTGAAGGTACGATTCTTACCGGTATATATGAACAGAAATTAAGCGCGAGAGCTATTGAATGTTTTGCGCCGTCGGAAGAAGAATTTTTTATCTTGCGGAATTTTATCGAGGCAGTCAAGCAAGATAAGTGTACGGCAGAAATACAAAATACCTTTACAGACTTCGTTCAGCGCAAAAATATTTCGGGCAATTTTATTCTCGGTTGCACGGAGCTGCCTGTTCTTTACGACAAGTGCAAAGAGCGTCTCGGCGGAATAAATTTTTATGACCCCATGCTCATCACGCTGGAAAAGCTGAAAAATGAATTTGATGATTTAAAATGAAGCGAGAAAAATAATCTGCTGTTAAGGATGGTTATCATGGAAAATCATTGGCAGGAACTTTGGAATAACCGCAAGATAAACTTCAGTGAACTGAACGTTCAAGATGAACAGCGGCTGATTTTGGAGCTGAAAAGAATTGTCGGCTGGGATTTTAAAAACACGTCCATTGCCGCCGACGAATTCAGAAAAGAATACGAATACATCAAGGATAACCTCGGATTGTCCGATAAAAAGAGTGGGGGGGGTTATTTGAAGTTGGTTGCGGCAGCGGTGCAAATCTCTATTTTTTCCACAAAGACGGCTTCAAAGTCGGCGGCTTGGATTATGCGGAGAATTTGCTAGCCGTTGCAAAAAAAGTCGTCGGCGAAGAAAATTTGATCGAGTGCATTGCGGGTGAAGCTATCGACTTGCCGACGGAAATAAAATACGACGCAGTTTTTGCCGGTGCTGTATTTTATTACTTCCCCGATTTGAACTATGCAGAAAAAGTTTTGGATCGCATGGTTGCCAAGTCAAAGTACAGCGTCGGTATCTTGAGAATTCTCAACGCGGTAACAAAAGATGATTACTTCAAGTATCGTCGCGAGCACACGAAAAATTATGATGAGCTTTATAAAAATTTGCCGAAACTTTTTATCTCAAAAGATTTCTTCAGGGAATACGCCGCGAAAAATAATTTGCAAGTGACATTTCCCAAGCACCACATTGAGGGCTTTTGGAACGAGCCTTTCAATTTTGATTGCTTTATGTATAAAAGGTGACGTGATGAAAAAATTTGCATTTGACTTGGACGGCACCGTCACCAAAGTAGAAACTCTTCCGTTGCTGGCTGAAGAGTTGGATCTTTCGGACGAAATGAAACTTTTGACCGATTTGACTTTGAGCGGGAAAATTCCCTTTGAAAAATCTTTCCGTATGCGTTATCTGATTTTGAGGAATATTCCGCTGAAAAGAATTCGGGAAATTATGGACGGCGTGGAACTTGACGAAGAAATTGCCGCGTTCATTCGCGAAAATAAAAAGCAATGTGTGATTGTAACCGGCAACTTGGATTGTTGGATTGAGCCGATAATCGCCAAACTCGGTTGCAAAAATTTTTCTTCGACGAGTGAGCTTGACAGCAAGAATAATCCTGTTCTGAAAAAAATCCTCAACAAAGGCGCAGCAATTCGCGAGCTGAAAAAAACTTCCGACAAAGTTATAGCGGTCGGCGAAAGTTTCAACGATGTGCCGATGTTCGAGGAGGCAAATATTTCTGTAGCTTACGGCGGAGTTCATAAACCTGTGAGCGCGGCGATTTCCGTTTCCGATTACGTTGTTTTTGACGGAGGTGCTTTATGCAGACTGTTAGAAATGTTGTGATTGCAGCGGCCGGCATGGGTACGCGTTTGGGTGTCGGCAAACCAAAACCTCTGATTAAAATACGAAATAAAACCATTTTGGAATATCAGCTGTCCTTGCTGGAGAATGTCGAAAATATTTTTCTCGTAGTCGGTTTCATGGAAGAAAAAGTGATGTCTTTCGCAAAGAAAATTCGTCGTGATATAATTTTTGTTCGCAATGCAAATTTTCAGCATACAAAGACGTTGGGAAGTTTTTACATGGCGGCAAAAATTATTGACGGCGCGGCAATTTTCATGGATGGCGACATGGTTATTGAGCCGAATTCTTTTGCGGAATTTTTGGAGACTGCGGCAAAAATTGATGATGAGAAATTGCTTATTGCCGTGTCAGAAAGAATTTCGGGCGACCCGGTTTATTGCGACGTTGAGCCGAGCGGGCAAGCTTTGATGATTCGCGGTTTTTCTTACGAAAAAAAATCTGCTTACGAATGGGCAAATGTTGTTTATATGCCTGCAGGATTGATGATAAACGGCAATACGCATACCTTTGAACATTTGGAAAAATTTCTTCCGGCGTCGTCTGCAATAATTGACCGGCTCGAAATTGATACTCCTGAAGATTTGCGCGACGCAGAAAATTTCTTCAAGGCCACTGATTGGTTCGGGACGAATTAAAAATTTTGACATGCGAGGAAAAGTATGATTATCGGTTACACGACGGGCGTTTATGACCTGTTTCATATCGGGCATTTAAATTTGCTGAAAAATGCCAAGGGGCTTTGTGACAAGCTGATTGTCGGCGTGACGGTTGATGAGCTTGTTAAATATAAAAATAAGCGCGCGGTCATTCCCTTTGAAGAGCGGTTGGAAATTGTCCGCAGCATTAAATATGTCGACGCCGCCATTGCGCAAGAAAGTCTTGATAAATTTGCAGCATGGGAAAAGTTGAAGTTTGATATTCTCTTCGTCGGCGACGATTGGTATCAATCCGAACGTTGGCAGGAGTTGGAAGAAAAATTTCAGCGCGTCGGCGTCAGAGTGATTTACTTCCCTTACACGAAGGGCACAAGTTCCACGCTGATAAATCAGACGCTGATTCGCTTGCGCAATGAAGGGGTGCCGACATGATTGACAAAAATTTTTGCATGAGTTCTTATCTGGTCTTCCGCTATATCGAACGCGACGACATAAATTTTTTCGCGGGGCTTCATCATAAAAATTTTGTGCCGCCTAAGGACAAGATTAAAGTTTCTTCGGCGGAAGACATTGACGCGGCGATTGAGAAAAATTTTTCCGAAGTGCGCGGTAAAAAGTTGGGGCTTATGTTGTCGGGCGGCATGGACTCGGCAATTTTGGCGGCGTATATGAAAGGGTGCGACGCTTACACTTTCCGATTTCTCAACGGCACGATTTATCAGGACGAACTCAAGCGGGCTGAATTTTATGCCAAGACTTACGGCTTGCAACTTCATTACGTCGACATAAATTGGCAGACGATTGAGCCGCACATTGATTCCGTCATGAAAAATAAATGCGCGCCCGTCCACTCAATCGAACCTCAACTTGTCGTGGCGGCAGTGCAGGCAAAATTTGACGGCGTGGACTGTATGATTGTCGGTGAGAGCAGCGATTTAATTTTTGGTGGCATGGACAAACTTTTGTCGCAGGATTGGAGCTTCGACGACTTTGTTAAGCGTTACACCTTCACGGAACCCGCAGCAGTTCTGAAAAATTCTGTTGACGTGAAATATCTTTTTGAGCGGTATCGGCAGGGCGATAAAATTAATTTTTTGCAGTTTATGGACGAGGTATTTGCCGTTGAAAGTTCCGGTTCATACATGAACGCCTTCGAGGTTGCGCAGATTGATTATCTTGACCCGTATGCAAATCTTGAGCCGAGTGAGCCGCTTGACTTGAAACGTATTCGCGGCGGCGAGTCAAAATATTTAATCCGTGAGCTGTTCAAGAAAAAATATCCCGGCTTCCCCATTCCCGAAAAAATTCCGATGCCGCGCCCCGTCGATTTTTATTTTGAGCATTGGCGGCCGACGCGTCACGAGTTCAAAAAATTTCTTGACATGAAAAAATTCACGGGCAATCAGAAATGGCAACTCTACTGCCTGGAAAGATTTTTGAATTTGTTTGAGCCGGAGTGAAGGGGGAATTGCTTTGAGTGATAATTTGAGCGTGTCGGTTGTCGTGACGATTGATGACGCCGAACCTTACATAAAAAAATGCGTCGACAGCATTTTGCAGCAGACGTTTCAAGACTTCGAGATAATTTTGGTCGGCGACTCCGGAATTTGCCAAAAACTTTACAGCGGCAATGACAAGATTAAAATTATTCCCGCCGAAAAAAATAAATCCGCCCGCAATGTCGGCATGAAACACGCGGTCGGTAAATATATTTTCTTCGTGAAGGGCGAAGATTTTCTGTTGTCGTCCACGCTGAAAAAATTTTACATTGTCGCCGAAAAGTCAGAGGCTCAAATCGTTCACGCGGCGGGAAATTTTCTGCTTGGGCAAAAGTTGAAATGCCGTTGGGACAAATTCAACCAGCAAGGTTTTCTGCAAAATAAATTGCTGTATAAATTGGAGCAGTGGCGGACGGGGGCAATTTCCTCAAGGGCGGAGCTTTGTTTTTGTCGACGAGATTTTTTGGCGCAGAAAAATTTAAAATTCCTGAACAATTACGCGGCGGACGAGGCGTTTAACTTCGCGTTGATGTGCATGGCGCAGAGGTATTACATTTTGCGTGACGCGTTTTACATTCAGCGGAAAATTTCCGTCACGAACGAGACTGACGGACTGCGGGCAATGCTTGAGGGTGCGGCGTACATTGAAAAATTTCTCGATAAAATTCCGCGCTTCAAGAATTACGAGCTTTGGCGGGAAAATATTTTATCGGCACTTTTTGGCAGAATATCGGCGCGTATCGTTTCCGACAAGAAAAATATTTCGGCAGAGCTGGACGCGGCGTTGACTCCTTACTTTCCGAGCGGTAAAAATTTCACGAAATATTTTTTCAAGACTGCCAACGTCCTCCGTCAGCAAGTGAAAGTTCTCGCGCAGAAGAACAGCGATCTTTCCAAGCAGTTAATTAATTTTTTCAAGCGCACAAAACTTTCCGCTAACAAAATCGTTTTCGTGAATTTCATGGGGCGCGGCTACGGTTGCAATCCCAAGTACATTGCCGAAGAAATTTTACGCCAAAATCTGCCATTCGATATGGTTTGGCTTGTCAACGACATGAATGAGCCGATGCCCGAAAAAATCCGCAAGGTCAGTTACGGCAGTGTCGATTCGATTTACGAGTTGGCGACGGCTAAAGTTATCGTTTCGAACACGAAAAATTTGTTGCCCTTCCCCGGCAAGAAGGACGGACAATTTTTTATCATGACGTGGCACGGCGGGCAAGGTTTTAAGTTCATCGAAAAGGACGCCGCTGAAAAATTGTCGCCGGAATATTTATTTCAGACGAAGAAAAATTCTGCGATAACCGATTTGATGATGGTCAACACGCAGGAACAGTTTGACGAGTTCAAGCGGGCTTGCTGGTATGACGGGGAAATTTTGAAGTGCGGACTGCCGCGCAACGATATTTTTTTCAAGCGCGACGAAAAATTGATTGCCCGCGTCAGAAAAAATTTGAAAGTGCCGCCCTTCAGCAAGGTTGTAATGTACGCGCCGACTTTCCGTGATAATGTTGACGATATGATTGAAACTTGCCGCCTCGACGCTAAAAAACTTCTTGACGTGCTGGAAAAAAAATTCGGTGACGAGTGGACGCTTTTAATGCGCTTTCATCCAAACGTTGCCGAATTTTTTGCCGGTGAAAATTTTGGCTCGGAGAACATAATCAACGCGACGACTTATCCCGATATGCAGGAGCTGATTTTGATTTCGGACGCGCTGATTTCCGATTACTCTTCGGTTATCTGCGATTTCATGTTCAGCGGCAAGAAAGTTTTCATTTACGCCAAAGATTTTGACGTCTACACCAAGGAGCGCGGATTTAAGCAGCTGATTTTCGATTTGCCTTACAAAATCAATCGGAGTGAGGCGGAACTTTTCAACTGCATTGAGACTTTTGACGCCGCCGCCCTTGAGCCGAAGATTAAAAAATTTATCGAGACGGTTAAGCCCTTCGACGACGGTCACGCCTCTGAAAAAGTCGTTGAGCGGATTATGGAACTAGCAGCTAGTAGCTAGTAGCTAGTAGCTAACAGCTACTTCAAGTCTTCGCCATTGGACGCGATAACTTTTTTGTACCAGAAGAAAGAATCTTTGCGGCTGCGAGAAAAATCGCCGGTGCCGTCATCGTGGCGGTTGACGTAAATAAATCCGTAGCGTTTTGCATATTGCCCCGTTCCCGCACTTACACAATCGATACAACCCCAAGTCGTGTAGCCGATAAGCGGTACGCCATCTTCGACAGCCTCGCCCATAGCCTTGATATGTTCGCGGAAATAGCTGATTCGATAATCGTCGTGAATTGAGCCGTCAGCCTCGACCTTATCGAACGCGCCGAAACCATTTTCCACAACCATAATCGGCGTGTCGGGATAGCGCGACGCCAATTTATTCAACGTCCAGCGCAAGCCGTCAGGATCAATCTGCCAGCCCCAATCACTTGCCTTGAGGTAAGGATTTTTTGCGCCGCCAAGCATACTGTCGTTGATTTTATCGGCATGTTCATCGACAGTGACGCAGTTGGACATGTAATAGCTGAACGTGTAAAAATCAACAACTCCCTCGCGGAGAATTTTTTTATCTTCCGCATTGTCCATGAAGGCGGTATCAATCCCCATATCGCGATAAAATTTTTTGGCGAAGTAAGGATATGCGCCGCGAACTTGCACGTCACCGCAAAGGTCGTTAAATAAATTATCCGCGCGTTGAGTTTCCAACATATCTTTGGGATTCGGCGTCAAGGGATAGCGCGTCACGTGGCAGATCATGTTGCCGATTTTGAATTCCGGGTTGATTTTGTGGCCGGCGATGACTGCTTTTGCGGAGGCGACAAATTGATTGTGCAAGGCCTCAATCCTCTGCTGCGGAACGTCTTTAAGTTCGTCGAATTTGCAGGGCGCAGTTCGATTCAAATCCTCGTCTTGAATGACGCCGACGCTGTAAAGATTGCCGACGGTCGGTGACATGAGCGTCATGTTGATTTCATTGAACGTCAACCAATATTTAACTTTATCCTTGAAGCGTTCAAAGCAAGTCGTCGCGTACTTGATGAACAGATCGATAGTTTTGCGATTGTAATAGCCGCTATATTTTTTGACCAGCTCAAAGGGCATTTCGTAATGGTTGAGCGTGATTAGCGGTTCAATGCCGTATTTGCGGCACTCGTCAATAACGTCCTCATAAAACTTCAAGCCGGCCTCATTCGGTTGAGAGTCGTCGCCGTTGGGAAAAATGCGCGCCCAATTTATCGAGAACCTGAAGCATTTGAATCCCATTTCGGCGAAAAGTGCAATGTCCTCTTTGTAGTGGTGATAGAAGTCAATCGCCGTGTGTGACGGGTAGAAGACGCCGCTTTCAATCTTCGGGCAAAAAGTGCGCGGCGTGTTCACATCGCCGCCCAAAAGCATATCGGGCACGCTTAAACCTTTGCCGCCCTCAAGCCAGCCGCCCTCATATTGATTCGCGGCAACGGCTCCTCCCCACAGAAAATTTTTCGGAAATGCCATAAAAATTCCTCCTCAAATAATCGATATAAAATCATTTCGCGGCAGGGACGATATATCCTTTTAAGCGGCAAATTTTTAGCATTAACGTTGACAGTGGGCATTAGTTGTATTAATATTTTTATAGTTGATGATTAATCACACGTTTAACATTAGGAGGATTGAGATAAAAACTTTTCGCAAACATCACTAAAAAATTTTATAGGAGGAAAAAAATTTATGAGCAATGCAGAACTTGACCTTCAGGCTCTGATAAGAAAAGCTGAAGCGCAAGAAAATTTCCCCGAAGTCCCGCTTGACGAATTCACTCCGCCGACTTACGAGCAGTGGAAGGAAGCTTGTATCGCCCTTTTGAAAGGCGCACCGTTCGAGAAAAAACTTTTCACCAAAACTTATGAGGGAATTACGTTCTCGCCGATGTATTTCCACGCGGACACCGAACCGATTCAGCCGACAAAATCTTTCCCCGGCATGGGCGATTATCTGCGCGGCGTGACTCCGAACGGCTACGTCAATGCACCTTGGGGAATTGCGCAGGCTTGCGATGAAACTTTCCCTGCCGAAAATAACGAACTGCTCAAGCACGAGATTGAAAAAGGCTCCACGATTTACAACGTCAAAGTCGACTGCGCAACCCGCAAAGGTAAGGACGCTCGCGAATGTAAGCATATCGGCAAAGGCGGCGTGAGTTTGACGACTCTCGGCGATGTCGAATCTTTGCTTAAAGACCTCAAGCTTGACCAATATCCTCTCTACGTCTACACCGGCGAAAGTGCCCTGCCGCTGCTGGCAATGATTGTTGCGGCCGTCAAGAAAAATGGCGGTGACGTTGCAAAACTCAAAGGCGTCATCGGTGCCAATCCCATTGCCGAATACGCTGCTAACGGCCGGCTTACTCAAGACCTCGACAAACTTTTTGACGAGGCGGCTACTTCCGCGAAATGGACTGTCAAAAATGCTCCCGCTGTCAAAACGATTTTCGTCAAGAGCAACGTCTTTTCAAACGGCGGCGCAAATGATATTCAGGAAGTCGCTTACACTTTGGCAACGGGCGTAGCTTATCTTCGCGCACTGCTTGACCGCGGCTTGACGATTGATGAGGCTG
Source organism: Selenomonadaceae bacterium (assembly GCA_017427545.1). Lineage (GTDB taxonomy): Bacteria > Bacillota > Negativicutes > Selenomonadales > Selenomonadaceae > Quinella. The sequence continues at coordinate 11,504 of JAFRSO010000077.1, read as the reverse complement.
CAAGCCAAATTATGTTCAGCTTCTCAATGGGCGCGAATTTCTTCATGCAGATTGCAAAACTCCGCGCAGTCCGTCCGATTTGGGCGCAGATTGTCAAGGCGTTCGGCGGCAATGCTGAATCGCAGAAAATGCACATTCACGGTCGCCCCGCAAAATTCTTCAAGACCGTTTATGATCCTTACGTCAACATGCTCCGCGATACGACCGAACTTTTCAGCGGCGTAGTTGGCGGCGTTGACAGCTTCGAGAATTCGACGTTTGATGAACCCGTTCGCAAAGGTGACGAATTCAGCCGTCGTATCGCCCGCAACATGCAAATCATCTTGCAAGAGGAATTCGGACTTCTTCAACCGATTGATCCTGCAGGCGGCAGTTGGGCTGTCGAAAATCTTACCAAAGAGATTAAGGAAAAAATTTGGGCGGAGTTCCAAGTCATTGAGGGCAAGGGCGGTATCGTCGCCGCGCTCAAGGAAGGTTATCCGCAAGATCAAATCGCCGCAATTCTCGCCGCACGTTTCAAGGCGGCTGAAACTCGCAAGGATCGTATCGTCGGCAACAACATGTATCCGAACATGACGGAGGAACGCATTGACGCTCGCCCCGAAAGTCAAGAACATAACATGAAAGTTCGCAAGACTACGATTGATGTCTACCTCTCCAAGGTTGATTCTGCCGCTGTAGCAGACGCGCTTGATGATGTTAAGGACGGTTGCGCTAATTGCGTGATTGCCGCCGCTGAAAAGGGCGCGACCATTGCCGAAATTCGCAAGGCTTTGGGTACAGCTGAAGTTGCGGAGATTAAAAAGATTGAGGCTCATCGTTGGAGTGAACGTTTTGAGGCTCTTCGCGAAAAGACCGAGAAGTTCAAGGCTTCGACGGGCGATAACGTTAAAATTTTCCTCGCGAACATGGGACCCATTCCTCAACACAAAGCTCGCGCAGATTTCACCACGGGATTTTTGCAAGTTGGCGCGTTCCAAGTTTTGGGCAACAACGGCTTCCCGACCGTCGACGAGGCAGCGGCGGCGGCTAAAGAATCCGGCGCGGACGCAGTTGTCATTTGCTCCACCGACGCAACTTATCCCGAAATTGTCCCCGCACTCGCCCCGAAACTCCATGAGGCTCTCCCGAACGCGACAGTTTATCTGGCAGGAACCGCTCCCGCTGAACTCGTCGAACCTTACAAGCAGGCGGGCATTGACGATTATATCAACGTCAGGGCGAATTGCTATAAAGTTATCCAAGCTCTTCAACAGAAAAAGGGGATGTAATAATGGCAAGTTACAACAATCCGGATTTCACGCAGATTGGTCTGAGCGACGCCCCGGCTTCTGACGCGGCAGAGTGGAAGGCTAAATTTGAACAGGCAGCTAAGGAAGATTATGACAAGCTCATCTACAAGACGATGGAGCATGTTCCTGTTAAGCCGCTGTATACTCATGACGAATACGCGCACATGAACCATTTGGATTTCGTGAGCGGCATTCCGCCGTTCCTGCGCGGCCCTTACGCGACAATGTATGTTTTCCGTCCGTGGACTGTCCGTCAATATGCGGGCTTCTCGACGGCTGAAGAATCCAACGCTTTCTATCGCCGCAACCTCGCCGCCGGTCAAAAAGGTTTGTCGATTGCATTTGACTTGCCCACGCACCGCGGTTACGATGCCGATAATCCTCGCGTCTTCGGTGATGTCGGTAAAGCGGGCGTCAGTGTCTGCTCAATGCTCGATATGAATATTTTGTTCAGCGGCATTCCCCTCGACCAAATGTCCGTGTCAATGACGATGAACGGCGCAGTTCTTCCGATTCTGGCATTTTTCATTCAGAGCGGCATTGAACAGGGCGTCGACAAATCCATTTTGAACGGCACGATTCAAAATGATATTCTCAAAGAATTCATGGTGCGCAACACCTACATTTACCCGCCCGATATGTCAATGCGTATCATCGGCGACATTTTCGAGTACACGACGAAATATATGCCGAAGTTCAATTCAATTTCAATCAGCGGCTATCACATGCAAGAGGCCGGTGCGCCTGCTGACATTGAGTTGGGCTACACACTCGCGGACGGTCTTGAATACATTCGCACGGGTATCAACGCCGGCTTGAAGGTTGACGCCTTCGCAAAACGCTTGAGTTTCTTCTGGGCTATCGGCAAGAATTACTTCATGGAAGTTGCGAAGATGAGAGCGGCTCGCGTCCTGTGGGCAAAAATCGTCAAGCAAATGGGCGGCACCGATGCAAAGTCAATGGCACTTCGCACACACTGCCAGACTTCCGGTTGGTCACTCACGGCGCAAGATCCTTTCAACAACATTTCCCGCACGGTTATGGAGGCAATGGGCGCGGCTCTCGGCCACACTCAATCACTCCACACCAACGCACTCGACGAAGCTATTGCACTGCCTACCGACTTCAGCGCACGTATCGCCCGCAACACTCAACTTTACATTCAGGACGAGACAAGCGTTTGCAAGATTATCGACCCGTGGGGCGGCTCATATTACGTCGAAGCTCTCACGAATGAAATTATTCGTCGTGCATGGGCGCATATTCAGGAGATTGAACAGCTCGGCGGCATGGCCAAGGCTATCGCAACCGGCTTGCCGAAAATGCGTATCGAAGAGGCTGCTGCACGTCGTCAAGCTCGTATCGACTCCAACAATGAGACGATTGTCGGCTTGAATAAATTCCGCCTCGACAAGGAAGATCCGCTCGAAATTCTCGCCGTCGACAACACCGCCGTTAGAAATGCGCAGGTTGAACGCCTCAACAAACTCCGCGCCGAACGTAACGAAGATGATGTCCGCGCAGCACTCGAAGCTATCACGAAGGCTGCCGAATCTCGCGACAACGGCAACTTGCTTGAATGCGCGGTTGAAGCGGCTCGCGTACGTTGCTCACTCGGTGAAATTTCTGACGCTGTGGAAAAAGTTTCCGGCCGTTACGTTGCGACGATTCACACAATCAGCGGCGTTTACTCCAAAGAATTCGGCGATGATGGCAAACTCGATAAGGCTCGCAAAGTTGCTGATGAGTTTGAAAATATTACCGGCCGTCGTCCGAGAATTTTTGTCGCGAAGATTGGTCAAGACGGTCACGATCGCGGCGCAAAAGTTATCGCGTCCAGTTTCGCGGATATGGGTTGGGATGTCGACGTCGGGCCGCTCTTCCAAACTCCTCAAGAGGCCGCTCAAGATGCTGTCGATAACGACGTTCACATTGTCGGATTCAGTTCACTGGCCGCGGGGCACAATACCCTGTTGCCCGAACTCGTCGACGAACTCAAGAAACTCGGCCGTGAAGATATTCTCGTTGCAATCGGCGGCGTTATCCCCGTTCAAGATTACGACCACCTCTACAAGAGCGGAGCCGTTGCAATTTTCGCACCTGGCACAAATATCCCCGAAGCGTCCGTTAAGTTGCTTAACATTTTGATTGAACGTGCTAAAGAGGAAGAAGAAGCCGGTTGATAGCTGTTAGCTGTTAGCTGTTAGCTTCTAGCTGCTAGAAAAAAATTTAAAGCTTGAAACTAAAAAACCGTCAGGGTAAATGCCTTGGCGGTTTTCGTTTGATTGGTTCAAGTTATTTTGCCAACGACCAATTTGCGCCGCTGTGAACGTCGACAACCAGCGGTACGGAAAGTTTTACGACGTTTTCCATTGCATCGCGAAGAATTTTTTCAACCTCGACAAGCTCGGATTCTTTTGCCTCCAAAACAAGTTCGTCGTGCACTTGAATGATTATCCGACTTTGGAAGCCGCTAAGATTTTTCTCCGCCTGAATCATCGCCAACTTGATAATATCCGCCGCACTGCCTTGAATCGGCGTATTCATTGCCATACGCTCGGCAAGTGAACGCTGATTGAAATTTTTGCTGTTAATCGCCGCCAAAAAACGTCTGCGTCCGGACATTGTCGTAACGAAGCCGTTGAGATGAGCCTGCGCAACTGTCGCGTCGAGAAAATCTTTCACGCCGGGATAACGTTCAAAGTAAAGTTCAATATATTTACCCGCCTCCTTGCGGCTGATATTCAAATTCTGCGAAAGTCCGTAGTCGCTTATCCCGTAGACGATACCGAAATTGACGGCCTTAGCTTTGCGGCGAAGTTCGGGTGTCACCTCATCAATCGCCACGCCAAAAACTTCAGCGGCCGTCCGCGCATGAATATCTTGCCCCTTGACGAAGGCATCAATTAAATTTTCGTCGCCGGACATGTGCGCAAGCAATCGCAATTCAATCTGCGAATAGTCAGCGGAAAGAATGCAATCGTAACCTTCGCCCGGCTCGAACATTGCGCGAATTGCTCTGCCTTCATCGGTGCGGACGGGAATATTTTGCAAATTCGGTTCGGAGCTGGAAAGTCTGCCGGTCGCCGTAACAGTCTGATTAAAATTCGTGTGAATGCGGCCGTCCCTGCCGATAAGATTGCTCAAGCCGTCAAGATAAGTTGATTTGAGTTTTGTCAAGGCGCGGAAGTTCAAAACTTCGGCAACAATCGGATGACGCCACTTGAGAGTTTCCAAAACTTCAGCGTCGGTCGAATAGCCGGTTTTAGTTTTCTTGACGGGCGGAAGTTTTAATTTGTCGAAGAGAATCGCGGCGAGTTGCTGGGAGGAATTGAGATTGAAAGTTTCGCCCGCCAACTCGTAAATGTTTGACCTCAAGGCGGCAATGCGTTCGGACATTTCAGCGTTTTTCAGCTTGAGAATATTTTTGTTGACGAAAACGCCGCGTTCTTCCATGCGCGCCAAAACACAAGTCGTCGGCAATTCAATTTCGGTGTAAAGCTCGACCAATTCGCCTTCATGCAACTTGTTATCGTAGAGTTCGCACAATTTTTCCAAGGCGGCCGCGTGAGCTGCGGAAGTTCTTTCGGGCACTTGCAAGCCGTCGAATTCCAAGGGCAAAAGTTTTTCGCAAGAATAATCTTTCCATTCGGGATAGAGCAAATACGCCGCCAACTCCACGTCAAAAATATTTTCAATCGCGGAAACTTTGAACATGCGCAGATAATTTTTCAGCCCGCTCAAAATGATTCGGCCTTTGAAGTCGCTAAAAATTTCTTGCAAATTCGCACGCCTCGCCGAGAAATTTTCGCCGCCCCAAATTTTAACGGCAATATCATTTACGCCATTGTTCGCGATGATGATACTTTCCGCCGAAAAAATTTTGTCGCGGTCGAAAGGTTGAGGCTGCGGAACGGATAAAACATTTCGTCTGTAAGTCTCGAACAGATTGTACGAATCAAACAGATCATGAATTTTTTGCTTGATGTTGTTGAGGGCGTAGCGGTTGCAAAATTTATCGACGCGCGCTAAATCCGGCTCAATCTTAAATTCGTCCGCGCTAAAAATAATTCCCGGAACGTCACAAACAATTTTTGCAAGCTGCTTGCTCAAAAGTGCGTCGTCAGCAAAATCTTTAATGAGTGAGTGAAGTTTTCTCGAAACGATTTTGTCGACGTTGGCAATAACATTTTCAACGGAGCCGTATTTTTGAATCAACGACGTAGCACTTTTTTCACCGATACCTTTAATGCCGGGGATATTGTCAGAAGTGTCGCCGCGAAGACCTTTATAGTCGACGAGTTGCGGCGGATTGAAGCCGTATTCCGCGAAGAATTTATCCTTGTCGTAAATTTCAGCGGTAGTTTTTTTCATGAGCATGACATGAATCGTGTCGTTGATGAGTTGGAGAGCGTCGCGGTCGCCCGTCAAAATTTCCACGAAAAAATTTTCCGAGGCTTGAGTTGCCAGCGTGCCGATAATGTCATCCGCCTCATAATCGGGAACGCCGCAAATTTTAATTCCGAGAACGTCGACAAATTCTTTCATCAAGGGCAGTTGAGTGGCAAGGTCGTTAGGCATGTTGGGACGCGTGCCCTTGTAGCCGTCAAAAATTTTATTGCGGAAAGTTTTCTTCGCCACGTCAAGGGCAACCGCTGCAAAGTCGGGAGTTCGTTCACGAAGAGTCTTCAAAATCATATTCGCAAATCCGACAACCGCGCCGGTCTGCTCACCGGTTGGAGCTGTCAATGGCGGCATGGCATAAAACGCACGATAGAAAATGCTGTTGCCGTCGATAATCAAAAATTTTTTCATAACTTCGCCGCCTCCCCGGATTCAGATTTATTTTCCTCAAAAGGTTTATCAACTTTATCTGACGAAATTTTATCTTGCGGCTTGACTTCGGGTTGAACTTCGGGTTGAGGTTTATCTTGCGGCTTGACTTCAGGTTGAGGCGTATCTTTCGGCTTGTCGACAGTCGGAGTATTTTTATCGGGCTTAGTCGGATTCGGATCGACAATCGGCTTTTCGGTTACCGGCAATGACTTAAACCGAAAAATTTTTACACCGTCCGAATTAGTCTGCAAGCCACCTTCGATATTGAAAAGAACCGGTGCGTCATCAGCGTTGCAATAGAGCTGGTCTTTTTTCTCGTAGCAGACGACTTTACCGAAACGACTTTTAAGCGTCGACTCGCCTTTGTGCCATTCAAGTTTCAAGCGCAAAATTTTTGCAATGGGGACGACGGGCATATAAGTTATCCCGTTGTGCATGACGGCCTTGGCAAAAAATCTGGTGTTATTGGCGTCAGTCGGTTGAGCAATTTGACCGTTGATTTCGACGTTGTAGGGCTTGCCGATAAAAGTCGGTTCACCGTCGGAGGCCTCAATTTTTTTGGAAATGTCGTATTCACTCTCGAACGCCAGTACGCCGAAAGGTTCAATCCATTTCGTCACGTCGGCAACCGTGACATTTTGCCAGCCGTAGCCGTCGGGGTAAATGTAATAGACAACATCATCATCGGCAGTCTTTTCGACGACAACGCGATTATAAGTTATCTCAACGGGCGTGCCGACTTCCACGGCGTCAAAAAGTTCCTCAACGTCGCGTTCGTTCATGCGAATACAACCGTTGGAGACGTAGCCGCCGATACTTTCGGGGCGATTGGTGCCGTGAATGCCGTAATTATCCCAAATTTGCATCCAACGATAGCCCAGCGGATTATCGGGGCCGGAAGGGACTTCGTATTCGGGGTCTGACGGATCAATCCACGGCGGATTAATTTCCTTGCTGTTGATTTTGAAATAGCCGGTGGGCGTCGGAGTACTCACTTTGCCCAAGCCGAGATGATAAACCGCGACTTTAACATTGCCGTCATAAAATAGCATGAGGCGGCTTGCGGAGTTGATGAGAATTTTTTTCTGCGCGGCATTTGCGGAGGCAGCTATCGAACATAAGGTAAAAATAATTGCAATGACACTGCAAAAAACTTTCACTGCGCATCTTCCTTTCGTGAAATTATTTACAGCCAATATAACAGTTCAATCTGAAAAACCGTTGAAGTTTTTACTCTTCGTGAAGATAAAAATTTTTCCAGCTTCAATCCCCGCGTAGGGCTTATTTTTTCCCCGCCGAAAATTTATAATCCTTTGCAAGGAGGCGACTACTGATGAAAAAATTTTTGTTAATCTTGTTCCTTATTCCTTTTTCCTTGTTCCTTACAAGTTGCGGCGATGAAAAATCTGTCTCGACGGACGAAAAAATTTTCACTTACGGAACTGTTGCTTACGGCGTGGCAATGGAAAATGTCGGCACAAATCCTCACGAAAGCTACAGCGGCTGGAGCACTCTCCGTTACGGTATCGGCGAAACGCTTTTCAAATTCAACGTGCACATGGAGCTTGAACCGTGGCTTGCAGAAAATTTTGAGCAGGTTGACGACTTCACCGTTAAAATTAAAATCAATGACGCGGCGACTTTCTCGAACGGCAAAAAAGTTGACGGTGCGGCAGTTAAAGCTTGTTTGGAGGCTTTGATTGCAAATCACGACCGCGCTCCCCGTGACTTGAAAATTTCTGCGATTGAAGCGGACGGACAATTCGTGACGATTAAATCTTCCGAAAAAGTTCCCGCGCTGTTGAATTATTTGAGCGACCCTTACGGCTGCATTATCGACGTTGAGGCGGGCGTCAAGGATAATATCGTCGTCGGCACCGGCCCTTACAAAGCCGTCAAAGTCACTGACACGCAAATTGAGCTTGTCCCGAATGAAAATTATTGGGGAGCCGTCAAGCCGAAGTTGGATAAAATTTTTGTCAAGAGCATTCCCGACGGCGATACGCTGACTATGGCAATGCAAAACGGTGAACTCGACGCGGTACAAGGGTTGCCATATTCCGGCCTGCAACTTTTCAAGGACGGCTACAAAATTTCGCAAGTCGAAACGTCCAGAGTTTATCAGGCGGCGTTCAATTTCAAGACGCCCGAATTGCAAGACCTCAACGTTCGCAAGGCAATTTCTATGGCGATTGACAAGGAAAATTTCTGCAAAGTCCTGCTCAACGGCAACGGTTCACCTGCAATCGGAGCTTTTCCCGCCAATTTGACTTTCGGTGGCGATAAAGTTCACGCGGTTTCTTACGACCTCGACGCTGCGAAAAAACTTTTGGCTGATTCGGGTTGGATTGATTCTGACGGCGACGGTTACGTTGACAAGGCCGGTAAAAATCTTGAATTGCGTTGGCTGACTTACACCTCACGTCAAGAACTTCCGCTTCTCGCAGAGGCCGCGCAAGCTAACTTGAAACTCATCGGCATTAAACTCAACGTCAACGCCACCGACAATTACAAAACTTTCCTCAAGAGCGGCGACTACGATATTTTCAGCAAGGCGATTGTCACTGCCCCGACCGGCGATCCCGAATATTATTTCACGAGCCACATTGTGCCCGGTGCCGTCGATAATGCCGGCTTTTATGACAGCGAAAAAATTGCCGCCCTGGAAAATGAATTGCATAACACTTTTGGCGCGGATAAACGTTCCGAACTTGCCGTTAAAATGTCGCAACAAATTTTGGACGACTGCGCACTGATTTACGCCTCGCATTTGCGCATGTCATTTGTCATGAAACCGAACGTCGAAGGCTTCAAGGCGCACCCTTCCGATTATTACGAAATTACTGCGGCGTTGGATAAAAAGTAATCGATATCGGCAACAAAAAATCCCCCGCTCGTTTGAGTGGAGGATAATTTTTTTCTAAATGATTTTAAATCCGCCGTCAATTTTTTCAATTCGCCGCTGACTGTAAAGATGACCGACTGCCCGCTTAAAGGCCGCCTTGCTGATTTTGAACACGGCCTGAATTTTTTCGGGAGCAGTCTTGTCGTGAAAATTCATTGAGCCGCCGTTTTTCTGCATGAAGTTAAAAATTTTTTCGGCGTCACGTTCAAGGGCAGTTTCTTTTATGGCGCGCAAGGAAGCGTCAAGGCGACCGTCCTCACGCAAAAAAGTTACTCGCGCCTCGACGACTTCGCCAATCCTCAATTCACGCGGCATTTCCTTCCGCGCAATGAAAACGATATATCTTTCCTCGCTGAAAACAAATGCGCCCGCGTCAATAATGTTGAACACCGCGCCCTTAATTTTATCGCCGCGCTTGATACCTTCGGCAGGTTTTGAGGCTCGGCGAATTTCATCGGAAACTTTCATTGACACTGCAAGCCGTCCGGATTTATCGCTGTAAAGTTTCGCCCAAACAATTTCTCCGACTTTCGGACGACCGCGCATTTCGGCGAACGGCATAAAAATTCCGCGCTCCGCCCCAACGTCAACAAAAGCTCCGTCGCCCGTCACGTTGATAATTTTCAGCCGCGCAATTTGCCCTTCGCGCATCTTCGGGACTCTCATACTTGCCGTCAATCTTTTTTTCGGATCAAGGTAGAGGAAAACTTTTACCTTCTCGCCAATTGAAACTTCCGCAGTCTGTTGTGCCTTGTGCAGTAAAATATCATCGGAAGTTTTACCGGTGCCGGCGTCAAGGAAAGCTCCCATTTCATTTTGGCGGACGACTTTAAGTTCCGCGACCGTCATCGGCTTCAGCTGTAATTTATTCTTCATAGAGTTTTATCTTAGCCTCACTCCAAAGCTGCTCAAGCGCATAATACTGGCGATTTTCCTCCTTGAAAATGTGCGCGACAACATCGCCGTAATCAAGCAAAATCCATTCGCCCTCATGATAGCCCTCGCGGTGGCTGAAGTGAATGCCTTCCTTGTCAAGCTCCTCCTCAATGTTGTCGGCAATCGCTCGCACTTGAGTTGCCGTCTGCGCTGAACACACGACAAAATAATCCGTCGAGAACATCACGCCGCGCATGTCCATTGTAATAACTTCGCTTGCCTTCTTGTCAGAGGCCGCCTTACAAATTTTTTTTGCCAAATCAAATGTCTTCAAGTTACATACCTCCGTTTTTAGGAACTAGTAGCTAGCAGCTAGCAGCTAATCACTAATCTGTTCGCTGTCCGCGTCACCTTCAACCGAATTTTTAATCATATCCTGCAGCGGGAAAAGTTCACTCATTCGCGCTTCCAACTCCGCGACGTTCACAATCCACAAGCCGTCATCATTTTCAGAGCCGGGCAACATCAGCGTCGACGGCGGATCGGAACTCATTTTTCGCAAGACGTTTGCCAAATGCGCCGAGTCAAAAATTTCTGCACTGGTCTCCATTTTGTTGCGGAATATTTCGGCAATGGCGGGAAGTTTCGGTATCGTGTCGAGCTGAAGAACTTTTGCATACAACGCTTTGATGAATTTCTGTTGACGTTGAACGCGTCCGACATCGCCCAATTTCTCGCCGCGATAACGCAAATATTTTTGAACCTCTTCGCCCGACAAATGTTGATAGCCCTGCGGAATGTGAATCGATAAGCCGGCAACTTCGTCGTCGTAATCCATGTTCTCTTCGACGTAAATATCCAGCCCGCCCAAAGTGTCAATCAATTCCGCAAAAGTCGTCATGTCGATAATTACGTACTGATGAATTGAAATGCCCAGAAGTTTTGAAACTTCGCGGACGAGAACAGTTGCTCCGCCCCAACTGTAAAGCGTGCCGATTTTTCCCGAATTGCTCTGCGACGTTACAAGCGTATCACGTGGAATTGAAATGATTCGACTCTTGCCGGTCTCGTTGGAAAAACTCAATACCAAAATCGTATCCGCCTCTTGCAAATGGCTGTCGTCGACGCCGAGAATCAAAACATTTGTGTAGCCCTCGAACTTTGGATCAGCCGAACCCATGCGAGCCGTCCGACGATCAGTGTAGCCCTTGTACATTTCTGCGAATTCATTATAAACGCGAACGCCCGCATTGTACACGCTGAATCCGACGAACAAAATTGCCGAACCAATCAAGCATAAAATAACCAACGTAAAAACCAGGCGGAAGGCTTTAATTCTGCGCCTGCGCCTCAAATTTTTACGCTTCTTTTCTATGTTATCTTTGGTTTCGTTAGCCATTTGTCCGCTCACTTTTCGATTAGGAACTAGTAATTAGGAACTGGGAACTAGGGATTTAAACTTGTTCCTTGTTCCTTGTTCCTTATTCCTACCTGTCGGAATTCCCGGAACCGGAGACTCTTGCGGCCCTTGCCAGCTTTTTGGCGGACCGGGACAGATAAGGAAACACGAAACGAGCGCCAGGAAACGGCGCTTG
>JAFRSO010000076.1 GCA_017427545.1 Selenomonadaceae bacterium | reverse complement strand
GGCGATAATCGGTTGGCCGAAGTATGCAAGAATATCACGCGGACTGGTCTTAACAATTCGATCAATGCCATATCTCGACGCGGCAAAAATGGCCGGCTCAAGTTCGACGAAAATTTTATTTGTGCACGTCCTGCCGAATATCGCGGGGCCGGTACTCGTAACGGCGGCTCTCGATATCGGGACAATCATAATGGAATTGGCAGGGCTGTCATTTTTGGGATTGGGCGCAATGCCTCCAACGGCTGAATGGGGCGCAATGATGAATAACGGTCGGTCAATGTTGCAAACTGCGCCGTGGGTAATTCTCGCGCCGGGCACAGCAATTTTCATAACCGTTGCGACGTTCAATCTGCTCGGAGACAAGTTACGCGATTTCATGGGGCGTTCAATGTAAAAAAATTAGCGCGGGGAAAAATTCTCCTCACGCTTTTTTTGTAAGTCAATCGTCAACCGACATATCCCAACTGTTTAGCCTTCGCCAAATCGACTTGAGCTTTTGCCATGTCGCCCAACTCTTGATAAAGCACTCCGCGCACTTGATATGCCGCCGCCGAATTCGGGTTGAGGGCAATCGCCTTGTCGAGGTCTTGGAATGCTTGATTGAAATTTCCCGTCATTGCATAAGCTGCGCCGCGCAAAATGTAAGTGTCGGAATAATTCGGATTGAGTTGAATAGCCCTGCTTAAGTCGCCAATCGCCTGCTCGTAGCGTTGTAAAGTGTTATACGTCCTCCCGCGATTGTACCACGTCGGAAAATAATTCGGGTCGAGTTCGATAGCCCTGTCATAATCCCGAATCGCCTGATCATATTGCTGCAAATCGTAACGGGTAAGCCCGCGGTTATTGTACGCCTGCGCAAATTTCGGATTAATCGCAATGGCCTTGTCGAAACTTTGAATCGCCCGCTCATATTGCTGAATTTTATAGTAAGCAAGCCCGCGATTGTTGTAAACCATATCATAATTCGGATTAAGCTGAATCGTCTTGTCATAATCGGCAATCGCCCTGTCATACTGCTGAAGTTCCTGATAACTGTTGCCGCGATTGTTATACGCCTCGTAATCGTTCGGGTTGAATTGAATCGCCTTGTTCAAATCTTGCAGGGCGCGTTCATATTGTCCCAACTCATTATAAATTGCACCGCGAACAGTATACAACGCTGTTAAACCGGGCTTGAGACGCATCGCCTGCTCAACGTCTTTAAGGGCGGGTTCATATTGAGCCAGCATATAATACGTTCCGCCGCGAAGGGCATAAACTTCCGCCAAATTCAGCTTGAGTTCGATTGACTTGTTGAAGTCATCAAGAGCCGCCGTGTAATTCCCCAAATTGAAATATGCGGCACCTCGTCCGAAAATTGCAATGCTGTTGATGGGATTGAGTTCAATCGCCTCGTTAGAAATTTTTATCGTCGTGTTGTAGTCGCCCACGTCCAAATATTTAATCGCCTCGGCCGCCTTTTGATTGGAGAGAAATAATTTATCTTCGGCGGCGAATTGTTCAGAAATTTTTGCAGCGTCTTGAGGCTTTTCGGCAAGCTGACGTTTCAGTTCGGAAATTTGACGTTCCTGATCTTCATTGGCCTTGCGAAGAGCTTCGTTTTGAGCAATGAGCGTGGACTTTTCTTGACCGTCCTTGTTGAGCCACTTCAAAACGTCGTCGCTGTTGATATCGGCTTTGACGGTCGCCCGAATCAGCGTCGTATTGTTGTCGAAGTTTTCACGATGATATTGCACGTCGACGATTTTTAAAATGCCGTTCGTCATGGTGATAACTTCGTCGTCAACCAGCTCGAAATTTTTTGTCCGCGAAAAACTTTTGACGTAGACGCCGGCTTTCTCGCAAGCATTTTGTTCGGCACGCTGCTTAGCCCTCTGTTGAGCAACCTCGAAAGTTTCAAAGTCGCTCATGTAATATTCTCCGACGCCCTCATAAGTTTTAACTTCAGCGTGAACGATTGAGGCGATTAGAAAAATTGCGGTCGTCAGCAGAACCGATAAAAATTTTTTCATACGATAAACCTCCGGTTGAGCTGTTAGCTTTTTAATTCCTAATTCCTAATTCCTCATTCCTAATTAAATTTGCGGCGGCAACAAAATCTCGGAAGAGCGGGTGCGGGTGATTCGGACGAGATTTTAATTCGGGGTGGAATTGGCATCCGACAAACCACGGGTGAATTTCCTTGCTCAACTCGATAATCTCAACCAAACTGTCGTCGGGAAGTACGCCCGCAATTATCATGCCGTGCGATTGAAAAACTTCGCGGAACTTGTTGTTGAACTCGAAGCGGTGACGATGACGTTCGCTGATTTGATCGACGCCGTAAGCTTCTGCCGTGTGAGTATTCGGCAAGACTTTGCAGGGATATGCTCCCAGACGCATTGTACCGCCCTTTTCAGTCACGGCAAGTTGAGAATCCATCAGCGCGATAACGGGATGTTCGGTGTCGGGATTGAATTCGGTTGAATTGGCGTCGACGAAGTTGCAGACGTTGCGGGCAAATTCAATCGCGGCGCATTGCATACCCAAACACAATCCGAGGAACGGAATTTTATTTTCGCGGGCAAAAGTTATCGCCTTGATCTTGCCCTCAATGCCCCTGTCACCGAAACCGCCCGGTACCAAAATTCCTCTGCAGCCGCTGAAAATTTCCTCCAAGTCGACTTCGGGACATTCAAGTTTTGCGGCGTTGACGAAATTTATTTTGACTTTGGCGGAATGTTCAATGCCCGCGTGGTGAAGTGCCTCGACAACCGAAATGTACGCGTCCGGCAGCTCAACATATTTTCCGACGAGAGCTATTTTAACTGTGCGTTCGGGATTTTTTATCTTGTGAACCATGCGTCGCCACTCGTCGAGCTTCGGCGGGGCTTGCGGAAGATTTAATTTCTCCAGCGCGATTTTGTCCAGCCCTTCACTTTCCATAATCAGCGGCACTTCATAAATCGTCGCGGCCGTCCGATTTTCGATAACGGCATTTTCGTCCACGTCGCAGAAAAGTGCAATTTTCCGTTTAAGGTCGCGGGTTATCGGATAATCCGTCCTGCAAACCAAAATGTCCGGCTGAATCCCAATCGCGCGCAATTCCTTGACGCTGTGTTGAGTGGGTTTAGTTTTGAGCTCGCCCGCCGCCCCGATATACGGCAAAAGTGTCACGTGAATATAAAGCGCGTCATTCTTGCCGACTTCCTTTTTGACTTGGCGAATCGCCTCAAGAAATGGCAAGCTCTCAATGTCGCCGACAGTGCCGCCCACTTCGGTTATCACGACGTCAGCGTTATCTTCTTCCGCCACGGCATAGACGCGGGCTTTAATCTCGTTGGTGACGTGCGGGATAACTTGCACCGTCGAGCCGAGATAATCGCCCCTGCGCTCCTTGGACAAAACAGACCAATAAACTTTGCCCGTCGTAGTGTTAGAGTGTTTGCTAAGATTGATGTCAATGAATCTTTCGTAGTGTCCTAAGTCAAGATCAGTCTCCGCGCCGTCGTCAGTCACGAAAACTTCTCCGTGTTGATATGGGCTCATTGTGCCGGGGTCGATGTTGATGTAGGGGTCGAACTTTTGAATCGTAACTTTCAAGCCGCGACTTTTGAGAAGTCTGCCGAGCGATGCTGCTGTGATTCCTTTGCCGAGCGATGAAACCACTCCGCCGGTCACGAAAATATATTTAGCCATTTTATCCTCCGAGTGCGAACACAGTCGCTTATTAAAATTTTTGAAACGCTTACATGCGTCCGATGAAATCACATTGCCTGATTCAGCCTCCTTTAACGGATTTATTTTTCCGTGTTTAATTCTGCCATTAAAAAATTTTTCCTGCCAAACTATCATCTGTTGTGGTTCACAAAGATATGCGATTAGCTGAAAGTTGCCTTAAATTTCTAATAAGCTTTTAAGTTGCCCAAAAATTTTTTCGATATATAGGGCAAACAAGGAAGATACACTGAAAAATTTTTGCAGGGAATGCAGTCAACAGGTGGTGAAAGTCATGATTATAAACAATGTGAACTCGTCGAATTATTATTCCAACGTGGCGTCGACGAGGTACACGAATGCTGCGGGCTATGTTCGCGGTGTGCAAAAAAATGACGCGTTTACTCCGTCACAGGAGGCGCAAAATTTCAGCGACATGCTAAACAAACTCAAGAATACTTCCGAAATTCGTCAGGACAAAGTTGACAAGCTTCAAGAGAAAATTTCTTCGGGGCAATACTTTGTTTCCGCGCAGGACATCGCGGCGAGTCTTTTGATAAATCGTTTTTGAGGCGGCGGACATGTGGCAAAATTTGATTGAAACACTCGACAAACTCGGCGAGGCTTACGATAAATTGGTTGTGCTCGGCGAAAAGAAACGTTCGGCACTTGTCGGAATTGACATGCAGGGGCTTTCCAATCTCCTCGACGAAGAACAATTGGTCGCGGCGAAAATTCAAAAGCTTGAGCAGAAACGGATTGAACTTCTCCGGAACTTGTCGCAGTCAGATAAAACCTTAACCGAATCGACGAAGGCTAAAGAATTTTATCGGAAGGCACCGTCCCTTGCCGCAGAAAAAAAGTTGATTCAACTGCATGAAAGGCTAAGCAAAAACGTCGAACGCGCTTTGACAATCCGCAACAATAATCAGGTTTTGGCGCAATGTGCATTGGACGCCGTGCAAGGTCAGCTGAACAAATTGAGCGGCGCGGCAGTCGAACCGACTTATTCCGGCAAAGGCGCGGGCATCGTCACTCATCAGAAAAAATTTGACTTTAAGGCTTGAGGGTTGAGCTATGGACGAGACGATTAAAATTTTGCGCGAACAGGCAATACTTTGCGCACACTTGCCCGATCTTTTCGACGAGCTGATAAAAATCTTGCAAAACAATTCACCCGACGTTCAAGAGCCGATAAAAAAAATTGAGGATACACTTCGCAACCTCAACAAAAATGAGCAGAAGGCCGAAGATTTTCTAAAGCGGGTCAATGCGGCGTCGTTTGCAGAATATCTTTCCGCGCAAGAAAAAAATATTCAGCGGGACGTGGCGGAAAAACTCTTGAAGAAAACTTCCGACGCGCAGTTCAAAATCAAAAATCAGACGGATCAACTCAAGCTGCTTTTGAAGAAGGGCAAAGATTACGTCGCGTTTAACTTGAACATTTTGGCGCGAACTTCGGCCAGTGACACTTACGGCGCGGCAGCTCAAACAGGCTCTCAACGGACGCGGCGCATTTTTGAAGCGAATATTTAGGGTTAAGGAACAAGGAGTAAGGAACAAGGAACAAGGAACAAGTTTAAAAAACTCCTAACTCCTACCTCCTAACTCCTAACTATTAGAGGGAAGGGATTGAGATATGAGGGCAACATTTTCGGGACTGAATACGATGGTGCGCGGCATTATGGCAAATCAAATGTCGTTGGACACCACCGGTCACAATATAACCAATGCGGGCACTGAAGGCTATTCACGCCAAACAGTCACGCTTGCGACGACTTACAGTGAACAGCGCGCAGGTATTCACGGTGCCGTTATGGTCGGCACGGGCGTTGATGCTCTGGCTGTCGAAAGGGCACGTGATATTTATGCCGATATTCAATACCGCAACGAAAATCCTACGCAGAAATATTATGAGACGATGGCCGTCAACTATGACAAGCTCGAAACGATTTTTGATGACAGCAAAAATTTGGGCATTGAGGCGGCTCTGAACAAATTCTATCAAACGTGGGTTGACCTCTCGACGAACGCTTCAAACTCTTCGGCAAGGACGCAGGTTATTGAGCAGGGTCGACATGTCAGCGAACTCCTTCAGACTGCGACGGCTGAACTTCAAGAGCAAATCCGCTCCGAATACGAAGATTTAAAATCCGAACTTCTTCAAGTTGATGATATGCTTGAAGAAATTGTTCTTTTCAACAAGCAGATTGTCACTCAAGAAGTCACCGGTGCAACGGCAAATGATCTGCGCGACCGCCGCGATTTACTCGTTGACAAGCTGTCGGACTACATTAACGTTTCTGTCACGGAAAACGAGTTCGGCGCATATCAAATCAATTCGGGCGGCGTCACGTTGGTTAATGGTGCTTCGCGGGCGCATTTGTTGATGAGCGACGGCATTTCTTCCAGCGTCTACGGCATTGATTACGGCGTCACCGATTACAACATCAAAATCAAGGAAAGTAATATCGTCTTCTTGCCGCAAAACGGTATCCTCAAGGCGCGTATCGATTCTATTGCCGAAGACAAAGCTTATATCGACAAAATGGCGGACATTGCAAATTTCATGCTGACTGCCTTTAACGACCAGCATAAGCAAGGTTGGGATATGGACGGGCATTATAAATTCGTCAATCAAGACGGCTCGGAATTTACAGGCAATTCAAGTGCTTACACGACGCCGGTTGAATTCCTCGACCCCGACGGCAATTATGTCATTGCTTCCAACGTCAGCAACGTCAACGATAAATATTATAACAAAACCGTTGAACTCACGAAGAACGGCACTGAATATTACAACGGCTCCGATGTGGTTTCCGCAAACAATGTTGTCGAAGTCGACGGCAAATATTATCTTAGGGTCATCAAGCAGAATGACGACACGCTTTATACTGACGGCAATAATATAATTATAAAAGTTCCCGACACGATAAATTTCTTCGGCAAGGGCAGCATCAATTATGAATATCGCTACGACGCGGAATACGGCTACAATTATCTTTACAAGGACGACCCCGACATTATCAACGAAAAAGAAAAACTTTTGAGCGGCGTGAGGATTATTGACGAGCTGGGAGTCAACTTGATGTTCAGCGGCAACCGTGGCGACCGTTACATTGCGGCGGCGACGAGCTATGATGTTTTGGAAACGCAAAATGATGACATGACGATTTCCCGCGACTACCTCAATAAAGAGTGGGGACTGCGCACCGGTGACGGTACCAACGCCGTTTATATGAGTGAGCTTTTCAACATTTCGCAGGAGACGATTGACACTGACGGCAAGCCCAATGCGTTGATTTTCCAAAATATTTTCCTGCGCGACAAGAAAGGCAATCCCATTGACGAAAATGGAAAAGCTACGACCAATTACGTTTACAAGACGGCACTCAACAAGATGAGCATTAACTCGTTCTATCAAAAATCGATGTCGACTTTGGGCATTGACTCCTATTCTACCGACGTGAACTATGACGCAATGCAATCTGTCATGACGCAGATAACCAACTGGCGTGATTCGACAGCCGGTGTCGATTGGAACGAAGAACTTTCCAATATGATTAAATTCCAGAAGGGCTTCGCGTCCTGCTCACGTTGTCTGAATGCTATGGACGAATGTTTGGACAGGCTCGTCAACTCGACCGGCGTCGTAGGAAGATAATTAGCTGCTAGCTACTAGCTGCTAGTTCCTTAGAAAGGAGATTTTTCTATGGGTGTACGAATCGGCAGCATGCACTTCATGTATAACTATCAAAACTCGCTGAACTATGCCTATCAACAGCAGACGAAACTTTTTGAGCAAGCGGACGGCTCGTCATTGCACCGCGCCAGTGATAACCCGATGAATTATGCAAAGCTGTTGCGTTACAATGTCAGCGAGAGTGAAAACAATCAATACCGCGAAAATATTAAAACGGCGTCTTCGTGGATGAAACAATCCGATGACGTAATGGTTCATATGACGGAAATGATGCAGACGTTGAAGGAAAAATCCTTACATGCTGCGAACTCCGACAACGCTGAAGACGATTACGCCGCTATCCACAAGGAAATGTTCGCGCATATGCAAGAGATTGTTTCCGTGGCGAATACTCAAGTCGGCGACAGATATATTTTCGCCGGGCAAAAAGATTTGGTTAAGCCCTTTGAAATGTCGATTGAGGAATATGACCGCGGGCTTCCGAAAAATCTTGACGTATCGCAATCGGCTTTCTTCAAAGGCACGGACTCCGACTATAACACGCAACTTTTCCAAATGCTCACAATGGAAGATACGAGCGGCAACATTTATTATGTTGACACGCAAAGGGTTGACAGTAGCGGTAATATGGAGGCGAATGACGATAAGACTACTAACGGCACGTTGAACATTTACACGAAAGATTTTATGGACAACGGCTATAAAGAACTTATCGCCAGAGGATATACGACTATAGGCGAGGCTGAAAAGGCTGCGGCAAGTGATTCTGAAATAGCCGAATTGCTCAATGCCGGCAGAGTCGGGACGGTTGATTCTGATTTCAAAGTTTCGGACGCCTTCTCGAATCAAGGACTTATGCGCAAGATCAATTCCGATCAATCTGATAGACAAGCCGATTCAACTAAAACTTATCTGAAATTTGACAGCGACGGCGTAGTTATCGGCTTGAAGAATATTACGCCAACGGGTAGCAATTCTCTGACGACGTTAAAATTCACGACGGTCAAGCAAAATATCGTTACTTACAACGGTGACGAAAATCTTATCTCGATGGTTAAACTAAACGGCGCGACCGATCCCAGTGCCGATACTGTCAATTCGACGGGCGGCAATATGTTCGGCAGAGATATTTTTGATAACGCCAATTCCGGCAATGACATTTCCGGCACCGCTATGCTCAACGAATTATTCTGCGTTTGCTCCAAAGTCAATAACTGCGATATTCATTGGATGTCCTCCGACGGCGTGACTGTTGCTGATGTTGCTCATTCGACAATGCTCGTCCAGGAAACTAAAATCGGCGCGCGTCAACAGCTTTACAACAACGTCGGAACCATGCTTGACAATCAGGCCGACAACATTACCGAAGATATAACCAACGTCAGCGGCACGGACATTGCTCAACTTGCAACAAAGCTCATGCAGCAGACCGCGCTTTACAATCTGTCTTTGTCACTGGGCGGAAGGATTTTGCCGCAATCTTTGGCAGATTATCTGTAAGTTTTTAGGAACTAGTAATTAGTAACTAGTAGCTAACAGCTGGCAGCTAACAGCTAACCACTATATCCTGCAGGCGTCAACGATTATTTGCGTTGCCGTCTATTGCTGTCTAAGGAATTTTCATTCCCGGCAAAAATTTCGGCGGCAAGCAGGAAAAATTATCGAAAGGGGGGAATAGTCATGATGGTGAGGTTAAATACTCGACACGAGTTGCCGCGAATAGCCATGAGGACTACGCAGGGACGCCTTGAAGCTTCGGAAATAATTCAGCCGCAACCGCGAAGTACAAGCAATCGGCAAGCACGAGCCAATAAAGGTGCTACCCAGCCGACTTTGAGTATAGACAGTTCCTCAAGCCGAAGTGTTTACGGCTATAAAAAGCAAGGCGATTTGGCGGCTGAACGTGGGCAAAGAGGTATATCGGACGCTCAAGCTGCAACCGGTCGACATGCAAGCAAGGCTTGGTCGAAGGCTACTACGGCGGCAAGGCGCGGTAATGATGTTGTTCAAGAAATAAAATCCGAGGTCTTCTCCGATTATCAAGCGCGCATGGTTTTTACTACCGCCGCAATCCCCGATGCTCAAGTGCAAGGTTATGCGGGTCAAGTTGTCGGCGAACCCGACCCCGGAAATATTGCTGTCGATATTGAAACCGCGCCACGCGCAAGGATTCAGTACACGCCGGGCAGTGTGGAAACTTATCTTCAAAACGAAGGCTTTATCCGCCACTGGGTAACTATGGATCACTACGACATTTACGCCTAGCCGAGAAGAATTTTTTCAAGCTGTCGGGGAAGTTCAAAGGAGGAAGATTGTATGCGCAAAATTTACACCAGCAGATTTGGTGAGATTGAGGTTGACGAAAAGAAAATCGTTTATTTCAAGGACGGCATCCCCGCATTCGAGGACGAGCATGAATTTGTTATCCTGCCCTATGAAGAGGAAAGCCCCTATTACTTCATGCAGTCGCTTAAATCGCCGGATTTGGCTTTCTTGCTGACGATTCCTTTCCTGTTCTTCAACGACTATTCGTTTGAGATTGACGACCAGACTATGCAGGAACTCGACATTAAGGACAGCGAAAACGTCTTCTATTATTCTATGGTCACAATCCCGAACGGCTCTATTCGCTACATGACTGCAAACCTCGTGGCTCCTATCGTCCTCAACGGGGCGAACATGCAGGCGAAGCAGGTCGTTTTGGAAAAAAGCAATTACACGACGAAGCACCGCCTCTTTCCCGAATCTGCCCAAAAGGGGGAGTGATTAAATGCTTGTCTTGACGAGAAAGCCTCGTCAGCAAATAATGATTGGCGACAACATCGTCATCAACGTCGTGGAAGTGCAGGGCGAAAACGTGCGCATTGCGATTGATGCGCCGCGGGAAATTAAAATCTATCGCGGTGAAATCTATCGTGCGATACAAGAGGAAAATCAAAAGGCGGCTCAAAAATTGGACGTCGATTTACACGGCGTTTTGCCGCCGAAAAACAATTAGCGGATAACCGCACACATTACAAAGGAGTGTTTTTATCATGGTAGGGAAACTGAATGACATGGTTCAGGCGGCAGTCGTTGTTGATTCTGCTCCGAAAAGTCAACCCGTCAGCTCTAAGGATTTCGCGCAGGTTCAACCGCAGCCTGCCAAGCAAGCTCCGTCCGTAGCTGCAAAACCCTTGGAAGCTTTGACGCCTGCTGAAAAGGAAGAGCAGAAGCAGGAATCTCGCTTGCAGCCCGGCACGATGACTGAAGAAAACGTCAGCAATATGACGGACACTTTCAACCAGCTCATGGACAAAATCAACTGCGACGTTGAATTCAAGTACAACAAAGAAGCCGAGATGTTTAACGTCAAGATGATTGACAAACAGAGCGGCGAGGTTATCAAGGAATTTCCGCCGGAAGAAATGATCGAGAACATGATCAAGGCTAAGGATTGGCTGGGCGCGTTCATCGATAAGGCAATCTGAACGGACGCCCTTCTAAGGAGGGATTACCATGGGTGTCAATGGAATTTACGGCTTGTCAGGTTCGGGGCTTGATATCGAGTCGATGGTTAAAGTCGGCATGATGAGCAAGCAAAACGAATATGACAAGATGGCACAAAAATTCACGAAGAACGAGTGGATGAAAGCTGACTACCTGGAACTCAACAGCAAAATCACTACGTTCAACGCGTCGACTCTTTCGCAATACAAAATGTCGAATACCATGAACGCCAAGAGTGCTGAAAGTACTTCTTCGGCAGTAAAGGTTTCGGCGAACTCTTCGGCACCGCTGATGAATCACAAGGTTGATGTCGCGGCTCTAAGCTCAAACGATTATCTTATCAGCACACAAAAACTTGCCCGCAACAGTAGTGCAGACTCCGACAGTATCTATTTAAAGGATATTCTCTTCCAAAATTTGAAAAAGAACAGTGACGGCACTATCTCCGGTCAAACATTTGCTGCGGATTCGGTTACGGGTGGAGTCAAATATATTGCCAGTGGCAGTTATCCTTCTGCTACAAGCGGTTTGAAAGGTATATCATTTTTTATAAGCGACGGCGTAACCAAAGATAAAGATGCCGCTGAAACTGATCCTGCAAAGAAAGTTGAAATCAGCTTTACTTACGATGAGATTCTTGAAGGCGCAACCTTGAATGACTTGGCGTCAAAAATAAATGCGGCGGGGCTTAATATCAGAGCCTCTTACGACAGCGTTCAAGATCAATTTTCGCTTTACAATACAAAAGGCGGCTCGGACAATAAAATTGATATAGAGACGGGCAGTAACTGGGAAACTACGATTACTGCTGCGGGACAAGCTGCGGCGAATTTCTTTGAAGGCTTAGGGCTTTATCAATCTAAAGACGGCGTACTTTATTCTACAGACGGAACTGCTAAAGATAGCGGCGGCACGGCACTGGCTTTTACTCGTACCAACGGCTCGGTACAAAATTCTTCCATATCAACATCAGGCACCAACGGCAGCATTTGGGTTGACGGCGTAAGATATGAGACGACTGACAATAAAGTTACGGTCGGCGGCATAACCTACAACGCGCTCAATACAACCACTTCGGAAACGTATAACAATACAACCAAAGAATACACGCTTAACTCAACCGCGAACAGTGCAACCGTTTCCGTCTCTCAAGACACCGATTCCATTATCGAAAAGGTTAAAAGTTTCGTCACCGACTACAACAAGCTCCTCGCCAGCCTTTATGAAAAATATGACGAAAAGCCCAATTCCGATTACAAGCCGCTCACGCAGTCGCAGAAAGATCAGATGAAAGATGAGCAGATTGAGAAGTGGGAGGAGAAAGCTAAAGCCGGTCTCCTTTATCACGACCAGACGCTCGGCAAAGTTATCATGAACATGCGCAACGCGGTTTCCGAATCTGTCGACGGCATTGACAGCAAGTACAATTCGATTTACAGCCTGGGCATTTCGACGACGGGGCTTAAAGGGCAGTTGGTTCTTGATGAGGACAAACTTAGAAAAGCTATGGCGGAAGATCCCGACGCGGTTTATAACGTCTTCGCGAAATTGGAAAGTGCAACGACCGATAATAAAAACGCGGTTTACCAGACCGATTCCGACGGCAACGTTACCAGCACTTCCAACGGCAACGGTATTGCTCAACGCCTCGGCGATATTTTCGTCAGCGCGAACAAACTCATCAGAGAACGCGCAGGTTCCTCGGCGGACATCACTGAAGACAGCGATTTGAACTCTCTCTTGCGCAACTTGCAAACAAAAATGAGCAACTTCAAAAAGATGATGAATTCTTTTGAGGACGCGCTCTATAAAAAATATGACGCGATGGAGTCGACGCTTGCCAAACTCGGTACGCAACTTAACTTCGTCATGGGCAATGCAGGTCAGTAAGGTACAGAATTTTGACTAAGGAGTTGATGTGATATATGGTGAACGCGGCAGAAGCATATCGGCAGCAGCGCATTTTGAACGCCCCGCCGGAACATTTAACGCTCATGCTTTATAACGGCTGTCTGAAATTTATCGACGACGGCAGGGCATTTCTTGAGCAAAAGAATTACGAGGAAGCGAACAATTCCCTGCAGAAGGCGCAGAGGATAATTTCCGAGTTTCGTTTGACGCTGAATTTCGATTATGAAATTTCTCACCAGTTGCTCCCGCTGTACAATTACGTTTATGACAGGCTGGTTGAGGGCAATATCAAAACCGACCTTGCGCAAATTGACGAGGCGAAGGGAATTATTACCGAGTTGCGCGACGCTTGGTTCCAGGCAATGAAAACTGCCAGAATCGAAAAGGGCGAAGGTGCCGGCGGTAAAGGTTATGCTTAACGAGATTGACGGCGTTGACAAGGAAGAAGTTTTGAGGCAGGCGCGAAGTCTTTGGCAGAAATATTTTGCCCTGACGAAAGAGCTTTTGAAATTCAGCGACCAGAAAGACAACGAATTATTCATGGATCTTGTCGACCAGCGCGGGCGGCTTATCGAGAAAATAAAAGCATTGCCCGCCAATGATTATCGCTCCTCCGAGGAATGCAAGAAAATGATTGAGCAGATAATTCCGATGGACAAGCAGATAATTTATCGGGCGAAGGCGTGGTTGAACAAATCGCGGCGGCAAAACAGTGCTGTGCGATCTTACGATTTAATTGAGTCGGCGGGATTGCGCGGAACTGTTTTCAACAGAAAATATTAAACTCAAAATCAAAAAGGCCGATGAACAAAGTCACCGGTCTTTTTTGATGCCAGAATTAGGTACTAGAACTAGGGAACAGGGAGCAGTAAAATCTACTCCCTAATCCCTAGCCCTAATCCCTAAGTTATTTTTGCCAGCGTCACGAAGATTGAACGAATTAATCTTGCCCGCTCATCAGCTGAAATTTCGTCCGACGCTTCAGACTTGTAAAGATTCG
Organism: Selenomonadaceae bacterium; assembly: GCA_017427545.1. Classification (GTDB taxonomy): domain Bacteria; phylum Bacillota; class Negativicutes; order Selenomonadales; family Selenomonadaceae; genus Quinella. The sequence continues at coordinate 76,982 of JAFRSO010000076.1, read as the reverse complement.
CCGTCATTTGTAAGACAAGTTCAGCCTCGCGCCGCGTGATAAGTTTGCTTTCCAAAAGAAATTTAACCATTGATTTCACTTCGGAAAAAGGCGTTTTCTTGCTGATTTCGTCCAGCATGTCGCGAAAGAGCAACTGCTTTTGGTCAATTTCTTCCGGCACCACCGTTATTTTAATATATCCGCCAAGCCCGCGCCTTGACTCGACCATAAAGCCGCGTGCCATAGTAAATCGCGTGCTCAAAACGTAACTTATCTGCGACGGCGCACAACTTATTTCGTCCGCCAAAGCCGTCCGATTCAACTCAATTTGCTTTTCATCATTTTGCCTCAAACGACTGAGGATGTATTCTTCTATCGTGTCCGCTTTATTGTTCATCATGGTTAATCACCTCACCTTGATATTTTGACATTATACGCGCAAAAAATCAAATAGGCAAGACTTTTAATCGGGAATTTAGGATACTTTGCAGGAAAATTTTTGAGGAATAGGAAATAACAATCGAGGAGGTTTGGCAGATGATTCAAGCGATTTTTTTTGACAGGGACGGCGTCTTGAATGAAGAGGTCGGCTATCTTTGGGAGATTGAAAGATTTAAGTGGATTGACGGGGCGCGCGATACGATAAAATTTTGCAATGAGCGCGGGATTTTGGCTATCGTCGTGACGAATCAGGGCGGCATTGCAAAAAATTTGTACACGTCGCGGGAAGTCGATAACCTTCATGACTTCATGCAGAAAAGTTTGGCGGAGTTTGGGGCGCATATCGACGCGTTCTATTATTGTCCGCACCACCCCGAAGGCACGATTAAAGAGTTCAGCGTCAAGTGCAGTTGTCGTAAGCCGGAGCCGGGATTGATTTTGCGGGCGTGTGAGGATTTTAAAATCAATCCGAAGCGGGCGATTATGTTCGGAGATACGGAACGTGATATTGGGGCGGCGAAGGCTGCGGGCTTGAAGGCGGGAATTTTTTTCACGGGCGGAAATCTGCTTGAAAAAGTTCGTCAACATGTGGAGGGAGAATCATGAAAAAATTTTTCTTGAGCGTCGCAGCAATTTTAATTTTGCTGACGGGCAACGCTTATGCCGAAGAAAATTTTGCTGTCGAGGTTTTAAATCTGGTCAATGCTGAACGGGCGAAGGTCGGAGTTGCGCCGATGAGTTTGGCGGGCGATTTACAATCGGCGGCGAATATTCGTGCGCGGGAAATTGTAAAAGTCTTTTCACACACTCGCCCCGACGGCTCGGATTGTTTTTCGGTGATGAGGAATCGCGGTCGGACTTGTGGTGAAAATATTGCTGCGGGACATTCCACGCCTCAAGAGACCGTCAATCAGTGGATGAATTCTGACGGCCACCGCGAAAATATTTTAAATCCCGCCTTCCGTGAAATGGGCGTCGGCTATGCTTACGAGGATTATTCGACGTATCATCATTATTGGGTGCAACTTTTCCGCGGTTGAGACGTTGGACATTTCGGCGAAATTGATTTAAACTGCACAGGCGTAATTTATTTTAGGAGGGAAAAACATGGCTGCTCACGTAATCGAAGAAGCCAGGCGGTGTCTGCAATGCAAAAAGCCGCTCTGTCGAATCAAAGGTTGTCCGATTGAAACGAATATTCCCGAAATGATTCGACTGTTCCTCGCGGGACAAACCGTTGAGGCAGGTCGTATGCTTTTTGAAAATAATCCGCTTAGTGTTGTATGTTCGCTTGTCTGCGATCACGAAAAACAATGCGAGGGTAATTGCATTCAGGGCAAGCGCAAAGATGCTGCGGCAGTTCAAATTCCCAGCATTGAACATTATATTTCGGATTTTTACTTCGACAAGATAAAAATCGACCGTGCACCCGATACCGGTCAAAGCGTCGCGATAATCGGTTCCGGCCCTGCGGGAATTACGATTGCCATTAAGCTTGCCGCGCTCGGATATCGAATCACGATTTTTGAGCGCATGGATAAAGTCGGCGGCATGATGCGTTACGGTATACCGGCTTTCCGTCTGCCCAGAAAAATTATCGACCGCTATCAAGTCAAGCTGCGCGAAATGGGAATTCACTTCCGCCCGAATACGGCTATCGGCGGCGCACTTCACCTGGACGATTTGTTCAACGACGGCTACGACGCAATTTTTATCGGCACGGGTGTTTGGAGGCCGCGTCGACCTCACGTCAAAGGCGAATCACTCGGCAACGTCCACTACGCGATTGACTACTTGCAAAACCCCGACGCTTACAATTTGGGTGACACCGTTGCGATAATCGGCGCGGGCAATTCGGCTATCGACGTGGCGCGAACTGTCGTCCGTCAAGGTGCCCGCAATGTCACGCTTTATGCTCGTCGTCAGAGGATTGCCGCCAGTCAACGCGAACTCGATTATGCGGCAGTCGACGGAATTGAAATTCAACAGGGCATGGCGATTAAAGAATTTACGGAGGAAGGGCCGCTTCTCACGCCGAGGATTTACGATGAGCAGGGCAATTTGATTCGCGAAGAAGAGCCTGTCCTTATGCCGGCCGACAGCACGATTATTGCGATAAGTCAGGGGCCGAAAGATAAAATTGTCAACACGACGCATGACTTGAAGGTTTCCGACAACGGCTTGATTGTCGTCGACGAAAAGGGGCGCACGACTCGCGAAGGTGTCTTTTCAAGCGGCGACGTTGTTATTGGCGCGAAAAATGTTGTGCTCGCCGTGAAGTACTCCAAAATTGTTGCCGAGGCAATGGACGAATACTTGACTGCCAAGCGGCAAAGTTAGCTGCCAGCTGCTAGCGGGAGAGCTGCTAGAATTCTACTCAACTAACAGCTAGTAGCTGGTAGCTAACAGCTAATTTAGTCAACTCTACTTAGGGGGAAAAAATTTGCAGGATAAAAATTTCATAACGATAGCCCTGCCTAAGGGAAAACTTTTCGGCTTATCGGCTCAACTTCTAAATAAAGTCGGCTGGTCGGCGGAAGGTCTTCACGAAAAATCCCGCAAGCTCATCATCATCAATGAGGCGGCGCGGCTGAAATTTATCATCACCAAGACGGCGGACGTCCCCACTTACGTCGAATATGGCGCGGCGGATATCGGCATTATCGGCAAGGACGTTATCCTCGAATCGGGCAAGGATATTTATGAGCTGCTCGATTTGGGATTTGGCAAATGTCATTTGATGATGGCGGTTCCCAAAGATAAAAAGCGTCCGCGGCTTGAAGATTATGCACACACTCGCGTTGCTACGAAATTTCCGCACATAGCCGAAAAATTTTTCACTGCGCAGGGTATGCAAATGGAATATATCAAGCTGAACGGTTCGATTGAACTTGCGCCGATTATCGGAATGTCGGAAAGTATCGTTGACATTGTGGAGACCGGCACGACTCTGCGCGAAAATAATCTTGAGGAAATTGTCACGATTATGAATTCAACGGCGCGGCTCATTGCCAATCGCGTCAGCTACAAGTTGAAATTTGCGCGGATAAATTCTCTCGTCGAAGCCCTTCAAGCAATTTGAAATTAAGATTCCTTCGTTAAACATGTGCAGTCATTGTGGCAAAAAGGAGACGCGTTTTGTGTCGATGGGCAAGCCGCAGCCGGGCAAATGTCCGCGTCGTCAAGGTGACAAGCCGCATGTTTGGACGATCAATCGCAAGCTGGAGAATTGAGGAGGAAAAATCCTTTGAAAGGTTGTTTTGCCAATTGCTTAGAAGTTTTACTGGAAAGTATCTTCCGAATGGTGTTATTGTCGTTTTCATTGTACGAAATGTTCAAGTGAAAGTTTGAAAGGAGTTTTGCAAATGGGTTTGTGGAAGAGAATCACACCTGAAACCGAGAAAGCAGCTGAAGAGGAAGTCAAGTCGGTGAAAAAAACTAAGGAGCCGCTGATTGAGTTTTATCCCGAAGAACCGAAGTATTCGTTCGACGAAATCATTTTGCCGCAGTCAGTCAAGGACAAAATTCTCGACGTTGCCAATTACGCGGAGAACAGCAAGAAAGTTTTTGAGGATTGGGGCTTGCAGGCGGTTTACAAGCAATCGCGGCGAATCGGAATCAATCTTTACGGCGAACCCGGCACCGGTAAAACTATGGCGGCTCATGCTATCGCCAAACATCTCGGCAGAAAAATTTTGGCCGTCAACTACGCGGACATTGAATCGAAATATGTCGGTGAGACGCCGAAAAATATTCGCAAGGCGTTCGAGGCGGCGGCGGCTACCAATAGCATTTTGTTTTTCGACGAGGCGGACGCGATTTTGAGCAAGCGCGTAACCAACATGTCCAGCGCGACTGATGTCAGCGTCAATCAAACGCGCTCGGTTATGCTCATGGTCATGAATGATTATCAAGACTTCGTTATCTTCGCGACGAATTTTATTTCCAATTTCGACCCGGCCTTCATGCGCAGAATTTCCACGCATATTGAGTTCAAGCTTCCCGACCTCGATTGCCGCAAAAAACTTTGGCAACATTATATCCTGCCGACGATGCCCAACAACATTGACATTGACGAGTTGGCGGAAAAATACGACGGACTTTCCGGCTCCGACATTTCAAACGCGGTACTCATGGCGGCTTTCAAGGCGGCGCGTCAAAATGCCGAACTCGTCGACAAAAGTTTGGTCTTTGAGGCCGTGGAAGAAACTTTAGCGAGTAAAAATGCCAACAAAGGCGTCACCGTTGAAAAGCGCGTCGTCAGTGAAGAATATGTCAAGGAGCAAGTCGCCAAGGGCAAGGGCGTTATCAAGGAGTGAAAAAAGGTGAGGTCTACCTTTAATTCAATCCTCAACAGAATTTGTAACGCGCTTTTCGGTGACAGCTGGGACAAAGTTTTATATTTCCTTGAGCGGCTCGATAATGCTTTGCGCGAAAAATATTCCGAATCGGGCACGCTGTATTTCAGCTTGATAACTTTGGAGAACAGCGGCGGCGGTATGGCGACGGTCAATCACAGTCATTTTTATCAGGAGAACGGCGAATGGCTCAAGGAAAATGCCAAGATTGATTTGCCGAAGGACGAGTTGCCGAATTATCTTCGCAAGAAATTGTCGGCGGCCTTTGGTGAGGTCGATATCACAGCTGACGTTGAACATGAAATTTCGTTGCGTAAATCAGCCGAATAAAAATTTTTTTGGGAGGACAGCTCATGAAATCTAAATCGGACGCTTGGAAAAGTTACGCTTTGAGTAAACGCAGTCGCGCAGCAAGTTCGCCGCAAGTTTCAGCGGAAGTTGCAGAAGAAATTTCTCCTTCGCAACGGGCGATTTTTGAGCATATCAGACCGATTTTCATGGAGCAACTTGACGTTGACGCGGACGAAGTTCAAATGAACTCAAATATCGTCGACGATCTCGGTGCCGATTCTCTGGACATAGTCGAATTGATTATGGCGATTGAGGAAGAATTCAACATTGAAATTACCGACGATCAGGCAGAAAAAATTAAAACTGTCGGCGACGTTGTGAATTACATTTCGAGAGGGTGATTAAATGATTCCTGTGATAATCGGGGCGGCGGCATTGGCGGCGGGCGCAGCAGGCTATGCACTCGGTAAAAGCGATACGCCGAAGAAAGTTGTTGTCAACACTGTCACTCAAAAAGCCGAAGTCTCGGAAGATTACGTAAAGTGGCAACTTCAACATGCCGGAAAAGGTCTTCCTCAAGGCGATCAAAAAATTTCCAAGCGTAAATCGTCGTCGGGAATAAGATTTATTCCCAGCGGCAATTTTAGCGATGACTTCGAGAAGATTGAAAATTTCCTCGGCAACCCGAATGTCGATACAGGCTTCATCAGCGATGCATTGGATTCAATCGAACAACGCGCCAGAAATTTTGGAAACGAAAAAGCTATTAACTTTGTTGAATATTATCGTTACAAACTTCTTTATCGCTGAAAATTTTTTTGGGGAGTGATGAAATGATTCCGTTCGTAGCGGGCGTGTTGAGCGGAATGGCTGTGCAAAAAGTTCTTGACGGTTCAGAAAATGAACAGCCGGTTTTCGAGCCTGTGCAAATGCGCGAAGTTTCCGAAGAACACGTCAAAGAAATTCTCTCGCAAGCAAAAAAATCGATTCGTGTGGAAGAGGACTTGAAAGAAATTCCCAGGCGGGAAGTCTCTGACGACGAATTACCCGATTACATTCGCAAAAAATTGGCGGTCGACAAGTAATTTTTTAGGAGGTGACGCGCCATATTAGTTCATCCGTTTTATTGGAAGATCCCCTTTGATACGCCGTTTCCTACTGTCGCAAATATCAGCTGGCACGGCACTTTGATTCTTTTGAGGGACAGGCAAAAAATTATCGAAAATAATTTCAGCGAAAAAAATATTTCTTATCGTGATGTCGTAACTGCAGAAAAAATCTTCAATCGGATTGAGAGCTGTGATTACGTTATCTTGAGATACAAAGTTTTTTATGAAAAAGAAGGAAATCGCGTTGAGGATGTTTATCGGGCGGATATTTCGGCAAAAAAACTTCCTGATACCATTCTCGTAAAAATTGACAATACAGAGGGCGAAGTTGAAATTACGGACGAAATTGAACGCGAATTGGCTAACCCGATAATATTTACGGATTGGGATGAGGCTTTAAACTTTTTTGCAGAAATGCGGCGGAAAACAGATATGCGCTTTAAAGAAACTGATACTCCATATGCCGATATTTTCGTGGCAGAGAAAATTTCTGATGAATTCGTCACATTGAAATACGCGGCTTTCTACAAAAAAGAGACGAGTTGGTTTGAAGAATCTTGTAAAGAAAATATTTCTGCAGAAAAAATTCCGGAAGACGTTCGTAAAAAAATCGACGATGCGCAGGGCGAAGTTGAAATTACGGACGAAATTGAACGCGAATTGGCGGCACGAGTAAATTCGGCGGTCGCTGACTAATAAAATTTTAGGAGTGATTAATTTATGGTACCTGTTTTAGTGGCTGCGGCAGTAGCAGCGGCAGGCGGTGCAGCTTATTACGTTTACAAACATTGGGACGAAGTTAAAGCATTTTTTTCCAATTTCCTGTCGAAGCTGAAAGTTTCCATTGCGGAGAAAATGCGCGGCATTGCCAACGCGGCGGTTATTGTCGGTGAAAAAATTCGTGACGGCATTGCGCAACTCAAGCACAAACTCTTCTACAAGGAAGAGGGCAAGTGGATGGAAGAGACTACCAAACGTGAAGTCACCGAAGATGAAGTTCCGCCGTATATCCGCGCAAAAATCGCTCGTCAAGAAGCGGACATTACGCAGGAAATGGAAATGGAGCTTGGCATGTCGGTTTAATTTTTGAGGAGATGATAAATCGTGGGCAAAGACGGAATCACGGTCGGCGAGGCGATTACTGCCGGCAAAGAAGTTTTGATGAACATGATTAACGAGCTGATTGAAGAGTTTCGCCCGACAATGACGCTTGAAGATCTTCAGCGCGTATATACAAAGACGATTGATGAGGTTATCTTCAAGGAAGAGGACAAGAGTAACAGTCGTTATGTCGGCGGAGAATTCAACCTCGATTGCGTCGGCGAGAAAAGTTACACGGTCGGCTACAAGCTTTTTTTCCAAAACGAGCAGAAGAAAATTTTTGAGCTTGAGGCGAAAAGTCGCGAGTTGAATATTGCGAAGTTGTCCGACAAAGTTCGTAAGCAACTTGCAGAGGAAAAAAATATCAAGTTTGAAATTCCTGAGCCGAGTCAAAGTGCGCGTGACAAACATAATAGCGAAAATTTCAGCCGCGTGAAATAAATTCGTGCGGATAATTTGAAGGGGGCGGGCGAAAAATTTTTCCCTGCTCCCGAATTTTTGAAGGGGGAAATTTAAATGGTACCGGCAGCATGGTTAATTGGCGCGGGACTTGTCGGGGTATTGGGAGTCGCGGCGGTCGTTTTCAATTGGGACGGAATTTTGGAGTGGCTCCACGATTTTATACCGAGAATATCGCAAATGCTCCGAGCGGCGTCAGTGGAATTCGGACCGGAATTCAAAGCGGCGGCGATGATGGTCGGCGGACTTCTCGACAGCGTTCACGCCAAAATTGAGCACAAACTTTATCACAAAATCGGTCAGGGCAAATGGCTTGAAGAGACGACGCGTCGCACATTGCCCGAAAGTGAATTGCCGCCCGCCATCCGCAAAAAAATTCGTCGCAACCGTCAAGACGCGGACATTACCGACGAAATGGAAATGGAATTGGGCATGAGCATTTGATTGGGGGTGTGGATTTTGTTTAACGAAAAAAATTCCGGCAACGTCGGCGAGATTATCGAAGTGGTGCAAGATATTTTTCAAGAAGTCAGCAAGAATTTGAATCGCGTCGGGTTTTATGTCAGCTTGGAGGAGTTGCAGGGCAGATATGATGACGCGCTGAAAAAAATTATTCTCGACGAGGAGCGGGAAAGAAATTGTCGTTACATCAGCGGCGAGTTCAAAATTTCTGCGCTTGACGAAAAAAATTATCAATGTTCTTACGCGCTGTATTTTGAGGACGCGGACGAAAGTTATCATGTTTTGGAGGCGCAAACCAAGCCGCTTGATTTGAATTGCTTGACAGAAGATTTTCGCGCGGAACTTTTGCAAGGCGTCATGTCCTTTGAAATTGAAAAATAATTTGACGCGTAAAAATTTTATTTGGAGGCTTATGTATGTTAAAATTTTGTCCGTATTGCGGCTCGGAAATTCTTCGGCAGGACGTAAAATTTTGCATGAGTTGCGGCAAGTCGTTGGCGGAGTTTATGGGAATAGCTCAAGCTCCCGAACAAAAATCTGCGCCCGTGCAAAAATCAATGCCGACTGTCACGGCGAAAAAATCTGCGCCCGTTCGCAGGTCGAATGATACTTCAATCGAACAGGAGCTTGCCAAGTGTCGCGAATCCGCCGAAGAAGGTTTCAGACTTGCAAGCGACAATTACAACGAGATCAAGGATACATTGGTTGAGGCGGGGCGAAGTCTTTCAAAAACTGACGCGGAGCAAAGTCAAGTCAGCCGAATCAAAAATACGGAGCTTGTCGAGACTCAACAAAAAGAATTGGAACGGCTGGTTGAGCGCGTCAAGTTGATTCGCGACGACATTAAATCTTTGCGTGAACGGTCGAAAGATTTTTCAATCGTGGTTTATGGTCGAACGATGGCGGGCAAGTCGACGCTGATGGAAATTTTGACGCATGGTAACGGAAACTCAATCGGCAAAGGTTCACAGCGTACGACGCGTGACGTGCGCGATTATTATTGGAACGGCTTAAAAATTACGGACGTGCCGGGCATTTGCGCATTTGAGGGTGCGGAAGATGAACGGCTTGCACTTGAGGCGGCAAAGTCGGCGGACTTGATTTTATTCCTGCTGACGAGCGACGCACCTCAACCTGACGAGGCGGCTTGCCTTGCTCAACTGAAAAGTTTCGGCAAGCCCGTATTGGGCGTCATCAACGTCAAAATGCAATTCAACATCAACGACGAGCTGGACATTGAGGACTTGCAGGAAAAACTTGCTGACACGTCAAGCGTCGAGGCCACGCTCAATCAATTCAAGCAATTTGCCGCCGGTCACAATCAAGACTGGAGCGGGATTAAATTTGTCGCGACGCATTTACTTTCCGCTTACCAATCGCAGGACAAAAATCCGACAGTCTTTGAGATCAGCCGCTTCACCGAAGTCGAAGATTTTATTTTGGACAAGGTGCGCAAGGACGGCAGATTCTTGAGGATAAAAACTTTCGGCGACAGCGTTTCCGTCCCCATGGGCAATCTTATCTTGAAGATTTACGAACACAGCGGCAACGCCTTGCTTGAAAGCGATATTTGGCTTGACAAACGCCGTCAAATGATTGAATGGCGCAAAGGTTTCTTGGAACGTTCGCAGAAAAAACTTGACGCGATTTATGAGGAACTCTCGAAGACTTTGGAGAACGAAATTTACAACTTCGCCAACTATCATTACGAAGACCAGAAAATTAACGAGACGTGGCCGGCGCGATTTAAGAGTTTGGGCTTCGACACGCGCTATCGAAATCTTTTGCAGGAATTTGCCGGCGAATGTGAACGCAAGCGTAAAGAACTCAGCGACGAATTGACGCAGGAGTTGTCGTTTACCTTCAGCGGCAGTGCGAAGACTAATATTGAGCTGGAGGGCACGACTGCTTGGGGCGAATACGGCTCGGCTTTAATCGGCGGTATTGGCGGCGTCGGTGGATTCATTGCCTCACGCGCAATAGGTTTTGCATTTCCGCCGTTGGGAATTGCACTTGCCGCCGTCAGTGTTTTGGGCTGGATTTTTTCCGACAGCAAGGAAGAGAAAATCCGCAAAGCTAAGGCGAAGCTCCGCGAAGATTTAACTCAACCCAGTTTTGAAATGCTCGGCAAGATGCATGATCAGATTATCGACATTTTCAACAATGACATTTTGAACAAAGGCATTGATGAATTTTCCGATATGCTCGGCGATTACGCTCACATGTTGGCGCGTCTCGGTCAAAGTCAAAGTTCAATGGCGGCGACGCTTTTCGACAAGTTCAGCGACCTCAACGCAAAAATTTTGGAAGAGGCGATTTCTTACAAAGGCGCGGGCTTTATTTCTTCCGTCGATGAAATTGCTCGCGTGCCCGGTGAAACTATGGTTGCCTTCGCCGACCGCTCAAGTTTGAATACGAAGGAGCTTTCCGACCTTTTGGGAGAAAAAATTTTGGTAACTCGTGCCGGAAAAGATCTTCCCGAAACCCTTAAAAATATTTTGAACAGCGACTTTGACGTTGACTTTTATCCGCTCGATTATGACACCGAAGACGCTGAAGCTGAACGCGCCGTTGCTGTTTTACCGCAGAAAAAAATTGACGCGACGAAATTTAAAATCGCTCAACAAATCGCTGGCGTCCCGATTATCGCGGAATTTACTCAATCTCAACCGTCTACTCAATCGACACGTCGTAACAATCCGCCGCAGACAACTTCAAGTGACGACGCCTTTGAATCAGATTTTAAACGGATTGACCAAATGTTCGCCAAAGGAGAGAGCAATTACGCTATCAGAAATGCATTGGACGCATTAAGACAGCGTGCAAAAAATTTACGCAACGCCAAAGCCATGAGAAAAATCGCAGATTATTATGATAAAGCTATGGACAGCGGGACGGGTTATGAGTGCAGAAGAGAAGCAAATGATTTTTAAGAGGTAAACGCTATGGAAGAATTTCAGCTCAGCAAATTTACAAAGGAAGGCGCACAACTCCTGCGTGAAGTCACGGAGGAATTTAATCGACTCGGCATTGATTCTTCACGCCTTCCGAAAATTTTTCCCGACGACAGCGGCAAGATTAAGCTGGTTTTCGTCGGACAATACAGCGCGGGCAAGTCGAGTATTATCAAAATGCTCACGGGCGAAGATGTCGCAATCGGCGCGGCTATCACAACGCAAACTTCAACGCCTTACGAATGGAACGGACTTGAAATTATCGACACGCCCGGTATCCATACCGAATTGCGCCCCGACCATGACGAAATAACTTACGAGCAGATAAATCACGCCGCGCTTTTGATTTTCGTCATCACCAACGAGGGCTTCAGTCAGCGTATGGGCGATCATTTCCGCACGCTTGCCATTGATCAGAAACGCGCCGATAATATGGTTTTGGTCGTCAACAAGATGGACAGGACTGCACTCGGCAATGTTCCCGAACAGCAAGAAGTCATTTACGAGGACTTGAAAAAAGTTACGACGCCTCACGACCCGAAGGAGCTTTATTTGTCATTTGTCGACACGGCGTCTTATTTCAAGGCACTTGAAGAGACTGATGAGCGCAGGAAAAATCGTCGAATGCAACGCAGCGGGCGTGAAATTTTCATCGCGAATTTGAATCACTTCGTCGCGGAAAAAGGCGTGCTCCAAAAAATAAATTTGCCGCTGAATACAATCGCCGCCGAAATTCGCAAAGCTTCGGGCGGAATGAGTGATGACGAAAAAGCTTCTCTTGCGGCAGAAGTTGAAATTGAACGTCAGCGCAAAAATATTTTTCTGGACGGGAAAAGCGATTGCCTTAACGAAGTCAAAAGGATTGTCAGCAAGTGTAAGATTGACATCACAAGTTACGGCCGTGAAGTCGCCGAAAAAGTTTTGGAGCAGAAAAGCAAAGAGGATGCCGAAAAAATTATCAACCTCGCGCAGGAACGCATTAAAAGTATCGCCGCAAATCATGCTACGGAAATTGACGAGTGCACGCAAAATTTTATTGCGAAAACTGAATTGGAAATCAAAAATTACGAGAGCGGTTCGTTCTTCAAAAAGGTTGACGCCGATTTGAAAAATCGTTTTTCCGAACAGGACAGCAATACTTTCGGCAAGGGCGCAGCGGTCGGAGTAGGTGGCGGCGGTTTGGCAGCGGGAGTTGCCATAGCTCAATACAGCGGACAGCTTGCACAATTCGCCATGCCCGCAATCACTCCGCTCGGACAATTCGTCGGCGGTGCAGTTAATATCGGAACCAGAGTAGCTTTAGACGGTCAGTTGGGAATATTTCAAGGATTTTCGGGAATTATCGCCAATCAAGCAAGTAATTTCGTCAAGGCGTTACCGTTCTTTCAAGCGGAATTGACTGCCGGTCAAAGAGTGGCGGCATTTATCGCGGGCAATGCCAGAGCACTCGGCGCAGGTTTGGCGGTAGTCGGTGCGGCAGTCGGAATGTACATGACTTATCGTGACGGCGAGAAAGCTAAGGAACGTGACAGGGAACGTTTGAAAGCTATGGAAGACATCCGAACCGATTTTAATAAGGCGGCGGATAATATCGGCGAACAAATGCTTGACAGCGTGCGCAAGTGGATGGACGCAACAATCACGCCGATTATAAATTCCTTCGACGAGAAAATAAAATCTGTCGAATCACAGACGAGTGCCGAAAAAGTTAAGAGTGAAAAACTTTCCGAACTTCTCACGCGGACGGAAAATCTTATCGGCGATATTCAAGCTTGCAAATAAAATTTTCCACGCAAAAAAAGTGCGGCTCCCTCGACTCGGAGGAAAGTCGCGCTTTTTGATTGCAAATTATCTTCTGCCGCGCCTGGGTGAAACAATGACGTAACGATAAGGCTCTTCGCCCGCGCTGTGAGTTTCGACGCGATCATTATCTTGCAAGACGGTATGAATAATTTTCCGTTCATGACGATTCATCGGCTCAAGGCGAACATCACGACGAGTTTTAATCGCACGTTCGGCAACACTCTTTGCAAGTTTTTTGAGGGTATCTTCGCGGCGACGGCGATAATCCTCAACATCAAGTATGAAGTGAACTTTCTCGTCAGCATTTTTGCGATTGACCGCCAAATTCAGCAGATATTGCAGGGCGTCGAGAGCTTGACCGCGCCTGCCGATTAAAACGCCCAAACTTTTGCCGCTCAATTCAATCAGGCAGCCTTCTTCAGGGTCGTCGTCAATCTTCATGATAACATCAAGTTTCATCGCCTCAAAGACCTCGTGCAAAAAATCTTCCGCCGCGTCAATGACTTTATCACGGTCAAAAGGTTCAGGTTCGGAAGGATCTTCTACTACCGGTGACGGCTCCAATATCGGTTCAATCGCGGGTTCTTCGACGGGCACTTCTTCGACGACAGGTTCTTCAACTTTTGCAGGTTCTGCGACAACGACAGGTTTTTCTGCAACGACGGGCAGTTCCTTAATTGAAGCGCGAATTTTTGCGGGCGTCTCTCCAAACAAACCGAATAATCTTTTAGTCGGCATCTCCAAAATTTCAACGTCCAAATCGTCACGCGTAACGCCAAGCTCTTCTGCCGCCGCGTTAATTGCATCGTCAACCGTCTTGCCGGTCTTTTCAATCACATTCGCCATTTAAGCAGCCTCCTTACCGTCGTCCTGTCTATTCGTCCACCACTGCTGAACAATCTGCACGACGTTCATCGTCACCCAATAGAGCACCAGCCCTGCGGGGAAATTTAAACTTATCCAGCCGATAAAAAGCGGCATTACTATCATCATTATGCGCATTTGCTGATTGGCTTCGCTCGTGTTGGACATCATTTTTTGCTGCAGAAAAGTCGTCGCCATTGACAGGAACGGCAAAATGTACAGCGGGTCGGTTTCAGATAAACTCGGCAACCACAAAAATGACGGAGGTGCCCCGCCGTAATCGAAGCTGTAAAGCGTGTAATACATGCCCATCAATATCGGCATTTGAATCAGCATGGGCAAGCACCCCGACATGGGATTTGCGCCCTCTTTTTGATAAAGCTCCATCAATTTTTGTTGCATGACTTGCGGATTATTTTTATACTTCTCCTGCAACTTTTTCATTTGCGGTTGAATACGTTGCATGGCCTTCATCGATTGGAGCTGTTTTTTCGTCAGCGGGTAGACCAAAATTTTAATCAGTATCGTCAAAAGAATTATCGCCAGACCGTAGCTGGGCACGCCGAGCATTTCTGTCAGCGAATAGAGCGCGGTCAATACGGCGTTCATTAATTTTTCTATCGGTTCAAATATTCCGCCAAAAAGTCCGGGTTCTTCCAAAAAATCACTTCCTTTTAGGGAGCAGGGATTAGGGAACAGGGATTAGGTTTTAACTCCTACCTCCTAACTCCTAACTATTTTACGGGGTCGTAGCCGCCTTTGCTGAAGGGATTGCAACGCAAAATTCTTTTGAGCGTCAACCATCCTCCACGCGCCCAGCCGTATTTTTTCAGCGCGTCGACGGCATAATTTGAACACGTCGGCACGAATCGACAGCATGGGGCTTTGAGCGGCGATAACCACCGTTGATAAAATTTTATGATAGCTATTAAAAATTTTGTCATGAGTTGAAAAGTTTGGCACGCTTGCACAGGTCGAGGAAAGCTTTTTCAGCGTCTTTGAATTTGGCGTTGACAAGAAACTTTCGCCCGACAAGAATCATTCCGCAATCACGGCGGAGAGAATTTTTGTTGAGCCGATAAGCTTCACGCATCAAACGTTTGACACGATTGCGAACGACTGCGCCGCCTAATTTTTTGCCCGCCGCAAATCCGACTTTGCCGTTGTAACGTTCACTGTGGACGACGAGCAAAACCAGTGCATGATTGGCGAACGACCGTCCGCGAGAGTGCAACGCATTAAAATCACGTTTGTCACGAAAAATTTCACTCTTGCTTAAGGTAAACACTTGCAATCCTCCACCCGCCGATAAGCTAAAAAAAAGGCCACTTCGATTAGTGACCTGTCACACCCTCAAGCAGTAAGCACTTTCCTGCCACGCTGACGGCGTCTCTTGATGACAAGCCGCCCGCCTTTAGTCTTCATGCGTTCACGAAAACCGTGAGTTTTTTTGCGCCAATGTGTGTTCGGTTGAAATGTCCGCTTCAAACCGCTCACCTCCTTGCAATAAGATAACAATGCCGATTATAGACGAGGCGTTTTTTCGTGTCAAGTATATTTATTTTGACTTTCTGCGGCAATTGTTAAGCGCGGTCGCCTTGAAAAAATCTCTCATTGATTGTAAAATTGGCGGCGGAGGTGGTGACATGAAGGAAAGACTTCACAAGGACGTTGTGATTATCGGCGCGGGCATGGCTGGATTGACGGCGGCTCTTTACTGCGGACGCATGAATCTTGACACGCTGGTTTTGGAAAACGGGATTATCGGCGGGCAGATTGCCAATGCGACGGACATTGAAAATTATCCCGGCTTCGTGAGTGTAAAGGGCGGCGATTTGATTTCGACTGTTCAGACGCAGGCTGAAAATTTCGGCGCGGTGATTGACGAGTTCGACGAGATAGAAAAAGTCACGCTGAAGACTTCGCCGAAAATTATTGAGACGCAGGAAAAAATTTATGAGGCGGACGTTGTGATAATCGCGTCGGGCATGAATCGCAGGAAGTTGCCGTTGCCGGAGGAGAAAAAATTTGCCGGACGTGGTGTCCACTACTGCGAGCTTTGCGATGGTCACGCTTACGACGGAAAAATTATCGCTGTCATGGGCGGCGGAAATGCTGCTGTCGACGCGGCAAATTTCCTGACAAAGTACGCCAAGAAACTCTATCTGATTCATCGTTCGGAATTTCGCGCTGATGAAGTTTCGCAGAAAAGACTTCGCGCCAACGACAAAGTTACGATCATGCTTCAAACCGAGATCAAGGCTCTGCGCGGCGATAAAAGGCTTGAGGAAGTTGAAATCTTCGACAAAAAATCGGGCGAGACTAAAACGCTGGCGATTGACGGAATTTTTGTCAATATCGGCGTCGAACCGAATACTGCGCTTTTCAAGGACGAATTGACATTGACGGCAAGCGGTCGGATATCTGCGGGCGAAGATTGTCGGACGGAAATTGACGGAGTATTTGCGGCCGGTGACGTTCGTGAAAAGGAAATTCGCCAGCTGACGACTGCCGCTTCCGACGGCACTACTGCAGCACTTTTGGCGGAAAAATATTTGGCGAAGTTGAAAGGCTGATTGAAATGGTCAAAGTTTACACAACGGCAACTTGTCCCTATTGTGCCAAAGTGAAAAAATATCTCAAGTCCAAAGACGTTGAGTTTGAGGAATTCGACCTTGAGAAAGACCCTGCCGCCCGTGAAGCTTGCAAGAAGTTGACGGGTATGGATTGGGCGGTTCCCGTCACGACGATTGACAACGAAAATTACGTTATCGACTACGACAAAGAGGCGTTGGATAAATTGCTTTGCCTTTGATGAGGGATTTTTATGGCTTATGGCGTAGTTTATTACATGCTCAACACGATTAATGGCAAAATGTACGTCGGGCAAACGAAGCAGGCTTTTAAAAGGCGAATTGCTGAACATAAACGCGACAGTAAAAAAAGAAAAGTCGGCGTGGACGCGGCTATTCGCAAGTACGGCTGGGAAAATTTTCGCTGTATCGTCATAAAAAATTGCGCGTCAAAAGCTGAAATGGACAAGTGGGAAAAATTTTTCATCATCCTGCTTAACACCAAAAGCCCGAACGGTTATAATTTGACTGACGGCGGCGAAGGAACTAGCAGCTTGGAACGCACGCCCGAACAATGCTTTAACCACGCCGTGCGTCACCGTAAGGATAGCCCGTTCAAAAATTTGCGTTTCGAAATGGACGCAAGGCAGATGCCGGGTACTGCACTCGCGCAACTGCTGGGGATGATACAGCAAACGCTTTCCGAAAAAATGCGCGGCAGAAAGAATTTCACGGCGAAAGATGTTGATAAGCTCGTTAAAGTTTTTGAGTTGCCTGCTGAGTATTTGCTGGCACGCGATGATGGATTGCCGACAGCGATATCTGGAGTGAAAGGTTTCGCAAAATTGCCTGTGAAATATCGCGGCTTTAGTCCGTTTAAAAATTTGATAGCCGAAATGGATGCAAATAGTATATTGGGTCCCGATATCGCGAAGCTTCTGAAATTAACTCATTCCACCCTTTTTAGCAAAATGCGCGGTGAATTGAAATTTACAGAAATTGAAGCCGCCAAACTCGTTGAATTTTTTAATAAGCCCGCAGAGTATTTGCTCGCACGTGATGACGGATTACCGACAAGGCTTTCAAGGCGCCACCAAACCCCGTTCAAGAATTTACTCAACGCAATAATCGAACAGGGCTTCTCGTACACGTCACTCGCAGAACTTATGGGATTAGCACAGCAGACATTCTCCAGTAAAATGCGTTGCAAGAAAAATTTTACGGCGAAAGACAAAGCCAAACTCGTTGAGATTTTCAACAAACCGATAGAATATCTGTTGTATAAGGAGGAATTTTTATGAAAGTAACCGTATTTGGATTTGAGGATTGTCCTTTCTGCCAGAAGACGAAGCGTTTTCTTCAGGCTCGCGGCGTGGAATATGAAGTGCGCGACATTGAACTTGACGAAGAGGCTGCCGCCGAGTGCAAAAGGATTTCGGGCGACTTGGCGGTTCCCGTCACGACGATTGACGGCAAAAATTACGTCGTCGGCTTCGATAAGCGCAAGATTGAAGAGCTGCTTGCGTCGGCTTAAGGAGGATAATTTTCATGAGTATTTACGATTTCACTGTCAAGACTAAACGCGGCGAGGATAAATCGCTGGCCGATTACAAGGGCAAAGTTCTGCTGGTCGTCAACACGGCGAGCAAATGCGGATTTACGAGCCAACTGAAGGAGTTGCAAAAACTCTACGACGATTACAAGGATAAAGGGCTTGAAATTCTCGGATTCCCCTGCAACCAATTTGCCGGTCAAGAGCCGGGTACGAATGATGAGGTTCAGCAGTTCTGCAAGCTCAATTACGGCGTGACATTCACGATTTTTGCCAAGGGCGACGTTCGCGGCGAGACGGCTCAACCGCTGTTCAAGTATCTCACCGCGCAGAAAAAGTTTGAGGGCTTCGACATGAATCACCCCGTTGCAAAACCGCTCCTCGACGCTCTGCAGAAAAATTTCCCCGAATATCTCGAAGGCGACGGCATTAAGTGGAACTTCACGAAATTTTTAATCAACCGCGACGGTGAAGTTGTTGCACGCTTTGAGCCGACGACTACGCCCGCTTCAATCGCCAAAGATATTGAGAAACTTTTATAAACTCACGGCGAATCAAATTGAAAGACACCTTCTGTCGAAAATGGCGGAGGGTGTTTTTGAGTTAGGAATTAAATTTTTTGATTGACGTATTGACTTTTTGATTATTTGAGTTTATCATAAGCAACGCTTAAGAACTAGTAGCTAGTAGCTAGTAGCTAACAACTAGCAGCTAAACAGGAGTGATAAATCATGGCAGGAGAAAAATATACGGCGAAAGCTCAACAGGCAATGCAGGCAGCTCAACAGCTTGCGGCAATGAAATATCATCAAGAATTCAATTCGGTGCATTTGATGTTGGCGTTGGCGAAGGAGCCGGAAGGATTATTGGCGACGATTTTCCAAGAATGTCAAACGGATTTGCCGATGTTCAAAGTGCGACTTGAAGCGGAGCTGAATAAAATTCCGCAAGTCAAAGGTCAAGAGCGGCTTGCAATGGGCGTAGATTTGGCGCGCGTCATAGGTAAGGCGCGAGAATATGCAGCGTCAATGAAGGATGAATTCATCAGCACGGAACATTTATTGCTTGCGCTGGTCAGTGACGGCAAGAAAGAACTTCAAGACATTGCGCGGGAATATTCGTTGAGCAAGGATAAAATTGACGCGGCGATTAAAAAATATCGCAAGCAAAATGTTACCAGCGACAATCCCGAAGAGACTTATCAGAGCTTGTCGAAGTTCGGACGGGATTTAACGCAAATGGCTCGTGCAAGCAAACTTGATCCGGTTATCGGGCGTGATGAGGAAATTCGCAGGACGATTGAAATTTTGAGTCGGCGCACGAAAAATAATCCTGTGCTGATTGGTGAACCGGGCGTCGGCAAAACTGCAATCGTCGAAGGTCTTGCAAGGCGAATCGTGGCGGGAGATGTTCCCGAATCACTCAAGAATAAAACTCTTTACGCACTGGATATGGGCTCGCTCATTGCCGGCGCAAAATTCCGCGGCGAATTCGAGGAGCGTCTTAAAGCAGTGCTTACGGAGATTCAAAAATCTGACGGACAAATTCTGCTGTTTATCGACGAAGTTCACACGGTAGTTGGTGCCGGCAAGGCTGAAGGTGCAATGGATGCCGGAAATATTTTGAAGCCGATGTTGGCGCGCGGAGAGTTGCGTTGCATTGGCGCGACGACGCTTAACGAATACCGCAAATATATCGAGAAGGATACTGCCCTTGAACGACGTTTTCAACCCGTCATGGTCGGCGAACCCAGCGTTGAGGATACGATTACGATTCTGCGCGGAATCAAGGAACGTTACGAAGTTCATCACGGCGTGAGAATTCGTGACGCGGCGTTGGTGAGTGCGGCGACGCTTTCAGACCGTTACATTTCCGACAGATTTTTACCGGACAAGGCGATTGATTTAATGGACGAGGCGGCCGCTAAACTTCGGACGGAAATTGAATCATTGCCCGCGCCGATTGATGAAATTCGCCGCAAAATCATGCAGCTTGAAATTGAAGAGCAAGCGTTGAAGAAAGAATCCGACAATGCGTCGAAGGAAAAACTTGGCTCAACCGTCGAAGAAATTTCAAAGCTCAAATCGGAGGAAAAAGTTCTGCGCGACAAGTGGGAGGCTGAAAAGCAATCAATCCTGCGCGTGCGTGCAATCAAAAAGGAAATTGATGAGGTCAACAACGAGATTGAGGAAGCGCAGCGTGCGTACAATTTGCAGAAGGCGTCGGAGCTGAAATACGGCAAACTTCCGCAGCTGATGAACACGCTTAAAAAGTTCGAGGAAGAAATTGCCGCGCAATCGAAAGATGATCGCCTTTTGAAGGAAGAGGTCGGCGAAGAGGATATTGCAAGGGTCGTGAGTAGGTGGACGGGCATACCGCTTGCCAAAATGTTGACGGGCGAACGTGAAAAACTTTTGCACCTTGAAGACACTTTGCATGAACGCGTTGTCGGTCAAGATGAGGCCGTTAAGGTCGTCAGCGAAGCAATCTTGCGTGCCCGCGCAGGTATCAAAGATCCCAATCGCCCAATCGGATCATTTATATTCCTAGGCCCGACAGGTGTCGGCAAAACTGAACTTGCAAAGGCTCTGGCGGAAGCTCTCTTCGACGACGAACGCAGCATTATCCGCGTCGATATGTCGGAGTACATGGAAAAGCATACCGTCGCAAGGTTAATCGGCGCGCCTCCCGGATATGTCGGTTACGATGAGGGCGGGCAACTTACCGAAGCCGTTCGCCGCAGACCTTACAGCGTGATTTTGCTTGACGAGATTGAAAAGGCTCACCGCGATATTTTCAACGTGCTCCTGCAAATTCTCGATGACGGCCGCTTGACTGACGGTAAAGGTCGCGTCGTCAACTTCAAAAACACGGTTATCATCATGACGAGCAATCTGGGTTCGCAGGAAATTTTGCAGCGTGCCAAAATCGGTTTCATCACGAACAAGGCTTTTGCTGAAGCGGAAGGTATTATCAAAAATCTGCTCAAGGATTATTTCCGTCCCGAATTCCTCAACCGCATTGACGACATCATTGTTTTCAAGTCGCTGGCCAAGGAGCAAGTCAAAGCCATTGCAGAAATTTTGTTGAAGACTCTCGGCGCACGTCTTGAAAAGCAAATCAACGTTCAGTTCACGTGGACTGATTCGGCAGTCAGCGCACTTTCCGAAAAAGGCTTTGATGCCAATTACGGGGCGCGTCCGCTCAAGAGACTTTTAACTCACACGGTCGAAACTGAACTCAGCAAGAAAATTATTTCGGGCGACGTTAAAGACGGTGACACCGTTGAACTCGATTTTGACGGAAAAGATTTCGTCTTCAACGCCAAAACTCCCGTCAAGCTTGAAAAATAATCAGCCATAAAAAATTTTTCTCCCCGAAAAAATTTTTGGGAATTTTTTTGTAACAAATCGTCGCGGCGTTCGTATAAAGGGCAGAAAGAAATTTCTAACAACCACCCTCCCAAAACCCTCACAAACTCCCCTCCCAAAACCCTCACGACATGAAGCTAACCTCCAATAGTTTATAAAAAATTATCCCGACGGAAAAAATCTGTCGGGAATTTTTTTGCGGAAAACTTGAGGCCGTCAAGGATTAGCTTCTAGCTGTTAGCTGCTAGCTGAATAGAATTCTAACAACTAGTAGCTAACAGCTCTCCCGCTAAATTGACGCACAAAGAAAAAGTAGTTCAATAAACAAAAGTAGCTTTAAACATAAAAATTATTCAACACTCAATGCCTGGATTTTTTGAATCGCCCGCCGACAATATCATTGACGGGATAAATCGTAATGAACGCGTGATCGTCCATGCCGTGAACAATTTGCTTGAGTTTGTCGACCTCTAGACGAGTAACGACGCAATACAAAATTTCTTTGCTCTGACGAGTGTAGCCGCCTTCACCGTGCAGAAGTGTGACGCCGCGTCCGAGTTTAGTGTTGAGTTCGTCGGTTAATTCGTAGGGGATATTCGAGACAATCATCACCGCGTACATTTCGTCGAGACCCTTAATCACGACATCAATCATTTTGGAAATCACGAAGTAAGCGAAGAGAGAATACATTGCCTTATCCCAGCCGAAGAGAAGTCCTGCGCCGCTCAAGATGAACAGATTTATAAACATGACGACTTCGCCGACCGACCAAATTGTTTTCTTGTCGACGATGATAGCAACAATTTCTGTGCCGTCGAGTGAGCCGCCCGCTCGCATAATCAAGCCGACGCCCAAGCCGTCAATTATCCCGCCGAAAATCGCGGCTAAGAACGGATCGTTTGTAACTTTCGGATATTCCCCGACGACCTCCGACCATACGCTCAAGAAAATTATCGCAACAATCGTCGCGATGACAAAATCCTTGCCGATTTGTTTATACGCCAGCCACAGGAACGGGATATTGAACGCAATCAAAAATGTTCCCAGCGGCAAGCCCGTTACGTACTGCGCCATAATCGACAATCCGACAACGCCGCCGTCAATGACTTCGTTGGGAATCAAAAACAGTTCCAAACCTAATGCCGCAATTACCGCGCCGATACAAAGCTGAAAATATTTTCTGATGTAAGCCGAAATGCTTGTGCGCGGAATTTTTTTATCTGCCAAAGGAATCACCTCGCCGCAATTATAGAGCACTTGTCGAATCTTCGCAACGAAATTTGCAACCAACGCAGGATTTTTTCCCGCCGCGGCAAATAAAATTCAAAGCTTCAATCGAGGAGGATATAAGATGCTGAAATCTTACGACGTGACAGAATTGCGCGCGGGTATGAAAGTCGGACGCGCCGTGAAAGATTTTGACGGCAAAGTTTTAATTCCGGCTAATGTCAAACTGACGAGTGAGTTGCTTGACCGATTGCGCGGCAAAAATATTTTTTCTGTCTATATCGACGTGACCCCCGAAGAATACGCGCCGACTGAGGCCGGTCAAGAACATTTGCTTGACGACGATTATATCAGCTGCTATAAAAAATGTTTTTCCATAACGCAAAATCTTTACTACGGTTTTGCCAACACCGGCAAGCTTGACAGGACGTCATTGGTTGAACTCATTCGCGCCGATAATATTTCCGAGCTGTGTGACGACGGAGTTAAGGCCGTCACGCAAATTCACAACATGAAACGCGACGGAGATTATATAATTCATCACGCGCTAAACGTCGGGATTTTGGCGGGAATTATGGCGCATTGGCTTGACTTTAAAGCGACGCAGGTCGGCGAATTGGTTATGGCGGGGCTTTTGAGTGAAATCGGCAAGATGAAAATTTCCAAGGGCATTCTCAACAAAGCCGATAAGCTCGATGATGAAGAACTTGTCGAAGTCCGCAAGCATGTAGTTTTCGGATATGCTCTGCTAATGGAATCGCCGCTTAGGAGTTTGAAAAATGTTTTGCTCGGAGTTTTACATCATCACGAACGTTGCGACGGCAGCGGTTATCCCAGCAAGCTCAAGGGCGATAAAATCAGTGACTTCGGGAAAATTATTGCGATACTCGATATTTACGACGCTATGGCGACAAATCGCGCCTATGCAAAGAGAAATTCGCCCTTCGACATCATCAGAGTTTTATACAACGACGTTTTGGCCGGCAAGCTTGATACCAGATTCGGTGTCGTTTTCATGAAAAAACTTTTGCAGGCGATTAACGGAAATTGGGTTGGACTTAGTGACGGTCAACGCGGCAAAATTGTTTATCTGGATGATTCGAGGGTTACGGCCTTACCGATTGTTCAGACGACTAAGGGCGAATTCATCGACCTCAACCGCCGCACCGATATAAAAGTTGACGCATTGCTCACCGCTCACGAGGCGACCTAAAAATTCTTTCGATTAAACGTGGAGATGATTGAATGGAGAAATTTAATCCGACTTACAGTTTGACCGAATTCAAAAATTCAGATTTTGAAATCACCAAAACCGCTCAAAAAAATGCATTGGATTTAGGATTTAACGACGAGGGAATCGATAAAGTTATTTCTACTATGGAGTTAAAACATTTTTATAAATCAATGACTTCATATGCCAATCACAAAATTTGGCAAGACGTTTATCACGTTCCATATGAAGATTTAATTATCTACATAAAATTTACGCAGAATATAATTTCGGAATTTACTCTGCTGTCGTTCAAAGAAAAATAGAGGTGTTTGAAAATGGAAAAAATTCATCCTGAAACAGGCGAAATTCTTCATCGTGACGTTAGACAGGTAGAATATACTTATAAAGAGCAAAAAATCATAGTTGATCAGCCGGGTTGGTATCCTGCGAAAGGTGATGAAGGAATTTTTAATCGTCAAGATATGAAGGTTGCAAGTAAGGCATTAGAAATAATGAAAGAACGTCATAAAAAGTATATTGAAGGAAATCGTTTTGAACTTGATAATGCGGCATTGGCATAACTATAGAAAACCTCGGCGAATCATGAGGAACTTGTAATGAAAAAATTTAAAGTTGTCTCGACATTTCAGCCGACGGGCGATCAACCTCAAGCGATAGAATCATTGTCGGCGGGATTGGACGCGGGCTTGAGGGCGCAAGTTTTATTGGGCGCGACGGGTACCGGAAAAACTTTCACGATTGCAAAAGTCATCGAACAGGTTCAGTTGCCGACACTCGTCATTGCACATAATAAAACTTTAGCCGCGCAGCTTGCCGCCGAATTCAAAAGTTTTTTTCCGGAAAATTACGTCGGCTACTTCGTCAGCTACTACGATTATTATCAGCCCGAAGCCTACATTGCCGCGACTGATACTTACATCGAAAAGGACGCGTCGATTAATGACGAGATTGATCAAATGCGCCACTCCGCGACGTGCAGTTTATTTGAGCGGCGCGACGTGATTATTGTGGCAAGCGTTTCATGCATTTACGGTTTAGGTTCGCCGGAAAGTTATTATAAATTGCTCTTGCACTTGAAAGTTGGACAAATCATTTCGCGGGAAAAAATTTTGCGGCGGCTGATTGAAATTCGCTACGAACGCAACGACATCATCATTGAGCGCGGAAAATTTCGAGTGCGCGGCGACGTTATCGAAGTCACGCCAGCGGGCTATAACGGTCGAGCTTTGAGGATTGAACTTTTCGGCGACGAGGTAGATAAAATTTCCGAGTTTGAAATTTTGACGGGCAAGGTTATCGGGCGTCGAGATGAAATTTTTATCTTCCCCGCGTCGCATTACGTGACGGACGTTGACGACTTGGAGCGTGCTGAAAAAGCTATTCGGGCGGAAATGGCCGAGCAAGTCGAAAATTTCACGGCGCAGGGAAAATTAATCGAGGCTCAACGAATCGAACAGCGGACGCGTTTTGATTTGGAAATGATAGCGGAAATGGGCTATTGTTCGGGAATCGAAAATTATTCGCGGCATTTGACGGGACGAAATGCCGGTGAGCCGCCGTTCACGCTGATTGATTATTTCCCCGAAAAATTTTTGACGGTCGTGGACGAATCGCACGTAACGCTTCCGCAACTTCGAGCAATGTACGCCGGCGATCAATCGCGGAAAAATTCTTTGGTCGAAAACGGCTTCAGGCTTCCGAGCGCGAGGGATAATCGGCCGCTGACTTTTGACGAGTTTAACGAAAAAATTTCGCAGATAATTTGCGTATCGGCGACGCCCGCAGAATACGAACTTGCCGAATCTCAAAACACGGTCGAACAAATTATCAGACCGACGGGGCTGCTTGATCCGATAGTCGAAGTGCGCCCGATTGAAAATCAAATTGACGATTTAATTTCGGAAATCAATCAGCGCGTCCAAATGAACGAACGAGTTTTAATCACGACGCTGACAAAAAAATTCGCCGAGGAGTTGACAGACTATTTGAGCGGCGTAAAAATTCGCGTGAAATATTTACATTCGGACGTGGTGACATTGGAGCGGGCGGAAATAATTCACGACTTGCGCGCGGGGAAATTTGATGTGCTCGTCGGAATAAATTTACTGCGCGAGGGTTTGGACATGCCGGAAGTTTCACTGATTGCGATTTTGGACGCGGACAAGGAAGGGTTCTTGCGTTCGGATACGTCACTGATTCAAACAATCGGTCGGGCGGCACGAAACGTTCACGGGAAAGTAATTTTATACGCGGAACGGGTGACGGATTCAATGCGGCGGGCAATGGACGAGACTGCGCGACGTCGAAAAATTCAGGAGGCTTACAACGCAAAATTCCACGTGACACCGCGGACGATTGAAAAGCCGATTGCGCCGCTGATAGAATTGCCGCTGAAAAAATCCGACAAAAAATCTAAGTCTGCAAGCGAGCTGATAAAAAAATTGACGCCTGCTCAAAAGCGCAACCTGGTAAAAAGTTTGACGGCTGAAATGCGGGAGGCGTCGAGGAATTTGGAATTTGAACGAGCCGCTGAACTTCGCGACGTGATTTTAAAATTGGAAGAGCACTTTTGACTTCGATAAAAAATTTCTTCCCGTGCAAAAAAAACTTTGTACAAATTTGACAAGCTGTGTTATTATGACAGAAAAAATTTTTAGCAGTTCTTGGGAGGGAAAATGGGCAAGGATAACTTTTTTGGCAAGAAGTATTTGTATGAGGTATTGCCTATGTTGAAGTGGGTCGCCGAACAAGTTCCGGGCGGATTTTTCGTCTACTCCGCCAAAGAGCCTTACGAAATTTTTTACGTCAACAGCGCGGTTTTGGATATTTACGGTTGCAAAAATCTCGACGAATTCCGGGAGCTGACCGGCTACACTTTTCAAGGGATGGTTCATCCCAACGACTTCGCCGCTATTCAAGAGTCAATCGAAGAGCAAATTGCCGATCCCGATAATGATCATCTCGACCACGTGGAATATCGAATCACCCGCAAAGACGGTGCAGTTCGTTGGATTGACGATTACGGGCACTTCGCCAATTTTCCCGAACACGGCGACGCGTTTTACGTTTTTATCAGCGACATTACAGAAAGGCGACTTATTCAAGAGGAGAAGTTGCGCATGGAAATGGAATTGGAAAGGGAACGTCAAGCCAGCGAAGTCAAAGCGGCATTCCTGTTTAACATCTCGCACGACATTTTGACTCCGCTTAACGCAATAATGGGATTTACAGATTTAGCGCGGCGGCACCTCAACGAGCCTGAACTTTTGAGAAATTATCTGGCCAAAGTCGACGAAAGCAGCCGTCAAATGCTTACACTCGTCAACGACCTTTTGGACATGAGCAAAATAACTTACGGCAAGACGCAACTGCGCTCCGAGGTTTGCGACTTGGAAGAGCAAGTGTTGGTAGTCGTTCATGCCTTCAAACAGCGGGCGGCTGAAAAAAATGTTTCGCTTGAAAGCGTAATCAACTTGCCGCGAGAAATGGTTTATACCGACGACGTGAACTTCCGCAAAATTCTTTCAGCCTTGGTCGACAACGCGATTAAATTCACTCCGCCGGGCGGTCACGTCAAACTTTCCGCCAAGAAGAAAAAAGTTTCCGAGGACGCAAATTATATTCGTTGCGAATTCGTGATTTCTGATGACGGCGTCGGCATGAACGAAGATTTTATGATGCGCATGTATGAAACTTTTGAGCGCGAAGAGACTTCGACTAAGACGGGCTATCTTAGCGCGGGATTGGGTCTTGCGATAACGAAAAAACTTCTCGACGCAATGGGCGGTTCGATTGAGGCCGTCAGCGAAAAGGGCAAGGGTACGACTTTTACCGTCGGGATTCCGTTTAAAATTTATCACGACGACGACAACAAAACTTTTATCGAAGAGGTCAAAGAAATTGTTTCCACCGGCAATCACAGAATACTTTTGGTTGATGACATTGAACTCAACCGAATGCTCGCCGAAACGATTTTGGAGGAGTCGGGATTTTCAGTCGAAACGGTTTCCGACGGCGTTGAAGCTGTGGAAGTTTTCATCAAGCACCCGCCCGGCTATTACGATTTAGTTTTGATGGATATACAAATGCCGATAATGAACGGCTATGAGGCGACGCGTGCAATCCGCGCACTTGATCGCCCCGACGCTAAAGTTTTGCCGATTATCGCGCTAAGTGCCAATTCTCGCGACGAGGATAAACGCATGAGCATGGAAAGCGGCATGAACTATCACATTGCCAAGCCGTTTGACGTGGTGCAACTTATCGCCGCCGTCAACAAATATATTGCTGCAAGGAAAGAGCTTTAAGGATAACATAAGAAAAATAAAAAAACCGAGAGTTACTCCGCAGAGTACTCCCGGCTTTTTGCTGTTAATTACTTGAGGAACATAAAAATGATGACAATAATGACTATGATAATCAGACATCCTCCTAAAGACGCCCCTTCTTCCTTTTTCTCTTCTGCTTTGATTCTGTCGAGCGTCGATTTCATATCTGATTGAGCATTTATGGCGGAAATGTAGGTATTTATCGTATCGACCTTTTCTTCATCGGCGGGAGCTTTTTCTTTCTCGCCTATAGACAGATAAGCAAGTTGACGCGCTGTCAAGGCTTGACTTACGGTCTGAAGATACAAACCAATTACCACCGGCGGATATGATTCAGTCTTTGTTGCCAAATCCATTGCTTCAGGGAGATTATCGGCAACCTTACCGAACTCTGCAATGGCTGAGTAGTAATTGTTTTGCTTAAGGTATTTGGTTCCTGTAGTCACATGCTCTGTTAATGAATCCACTTTTTGTGTAAGTCTTTCTAAGTCCATTAAGCTTCCTCCTCAAAGTTAAACAAGAATTCATTCGTCAGCCAAACAGAAAATTTCCTATACTTTTTGTAATCCAATATATGTCGTACACAAAAATCACCGAAGGAACTATGCAACCCGTATTGGCAACGGAATTTTTAGCTTTACGAGCCTTTTTCGTATTCGGCACCCTCAAAATTTGGAGTGACGGTTTACAACCTTTGAAAACATCTTCACCAAGAATGGTTGATTCGGGGATTTGAATTGATGTCAACGATTCACAATCTCTAAAAGCCTCTTCGCCAATGGTCGTGACTGAATCAGGGATTTTGACTGAAGTCAGCGAAGTACAAGCGTAAAAAGCCCCTTCGCCAATAGTTTTGACCGAATTTGGGATTTGAATTGATGTCAACGACTTGCATTCAGTAAAAGCATAGTTAATAGTTGTAACTGAATTTGGGATTTGAATTGATGTCAACGACTTGCAACCGGCAAAAGCCAAGATGCCAATAGAAGTAACGGAATTTGGAATTTGAATTGATGTCGTTTATGTCCATTTCAAATTCTCCTGAAAAAAGCGGCGCAACTTTTCAAAGGGTCACGCCGCAAAATTTCTACGATTATTTACTTAGCACCATTTACCTTGAATAGAATTCCACGTCACGGGTGTAGAACCCATGTTGCCGCACTTCGGACAACCGTAACTGCAAGAGCCGCAGTAAACTTGTCCGCAATTAGTGCATTTGTTCAAGGTTTCGCGCTCTTCATGCTCTTTGCCGCAATTCGGGCAAGGGTGTTTATCGTCCCAACACATAATTAATCGTCTCCTTTTAAAAATCATTAGTTTCATCATGTCTACAAAACAAAAAAACTTCTCGCTTAGTATACCCTCCCCCCACATGCTCATTGTCAAGTTTTTTATAAAAATTTTTGAGCGGGCGGCCGAAAAATTTTTTGTACAAAATCGGCGAGATGTGATATTATTATCGGTGTTGACATATCGGAAAATTTTTTGTACAAAATCGGTGGAATGTGATATTATTATCGACATTACCGCAAGGAAAGAGCTTTGAAAGGAACAAGTTAAAAACCTAATCCCTGTTCCCTAGCCCTAATCCCTAAATGATAAAAAGGAGATTGAAAAATGGAAATTCAAAAGGAACAAAATGGAAACGCATTGACGATTAAAGTTATCGGGAGGCTCGACGCGGGTTCTGCGCCGGAACTTTCCAAGGAACTTACGACCGCTCTTGACGGCGTGGAGGATTTGACTTTCGATTTCGCCGAACTGAAATATATCGCGTCGGCGGGCTTGAGAGTTTTGCTCGTCGCTCAAAAGCGCATGAATAAGCAAGGCTCGATGAAACTCATCAATGTCAGCGAAGCGGTCATGGAAGTTTTGGATATGACAGGTTTTGCCAGCCTGATGACGATTGCTTGACGGAGAATTCACATGGAAAAGATTACTGTTAAAGCAGTGCTTGAAAATCTGCAAACGGTTATTGACTTCGCAACGGAACACCTCGAAGCGCGTGATTGCTCAATGAAAGTCGTCATGCAAACGGAACTTGTTATTGCGGAAGTTTTTGTCAACATCGCCAGCTACGCTTACAATCCCGAAATCGGCCCGGCGACTTTTTGCATGGAGTTTGAGGAAAATCCTTCTGCCGTATTGATGACTTTCATTGACGGCGGCAGACCTTACGACCCGCTCAAACAAACTGATCCCGACACGACGCTTGACATTGATGAGCGCGAAATTGGCGGATTGGGCATTTTCCTGGTCAAAAAAAATGTCGACGAAATTTCTTACGAATATGCGGACGGAAAAAATATTCTGCGCATGAAAAAATTCTTCTGAGGTCTTTCGATGAAGTGGAACATTCAAAAGAGGCTGCTCGTCCTCGTCTTGGCGGCGGGGATATTGTCTTTCCTGACGATGAGCGGTCTTTCTTTTTACGGCCTGTCAAATGTTCGTGACGAAATGAAAAAGTTGGGCGACGATTTGGGCAGGGCGGGCGCGAATCTTACTCAAAGCATGGTTATGGATTACCTGAAAAAAACTCTCGGCGAAGTGGCGAAGGCGCGCGCTGAATTCATTGACAGGGAAACGGCTTTGCTTTTCTCGAAGGTAAAAATTTTGTCACAAACCATGACTAAAATTGCTTCGCACCCTGAAGACTATAAGCCCGTCAAACTCCTCAATCCGCAATTCGATCCGGTTTTTAATACCGAAACTTATTTTACTTACGGCCCCGATGTTAAACGATACGGCTTGAGTCCCGAAATTGAACGCGAGATTGCCATTGCCGGAAATATTCGCACGCTCTTGAAGCCGATTACAAAATCTTTGATAAATTACAAATGCTCCTGCTATGTCGGCTCAAAGGACGGCTGGTTCATTTGCAGCAGTGTTTTTCCCAACGTGGACGGCGCACTGCCTTTTGAGGAAAGTGAATATTTTGATTATGACCCGCGCGAGCGTCCTTGGTACAAAACTGCGATTGCGGCGAACGGTCCGGTTTTGTCCGACCTCTACAACCATTTCAACATCAACGATTATCAGTTGCTGGGCTGTTCGGCACCATATTACGACGCGTCGGGAAATGTGGCGGGCGTCGTCGGTATTGACATTGTGAATATCGACATTTACAAGGCGATTGATGATACGACTATCGGCGAAAACGGCTTCAGCTTTATCCTGAACAAGGACGGCGAAGTTATTTTCTCCTCACTCAAGAAAGGCAGTCTCATTGCGGTTGAGGGCGGCAGGGATTTACGCAAGTCTCCCGGTCAAACTTTGGCTTATGCGGCAACTCAAATGGTCGAAGGCAAAAGCGGGACTATGGCGGTGACGATTGACGGCGAGGAATATCTTCTTGCTTACGCGCCAATGAAAACTATCGGCTGGAGTTTCGGCACGCTGACTTTGCGCAAGGACATTGTTGCCGCCGCTCAAAAGAGCCGTGATTATTTTTTCAATCAAATTGAAACTTACAGCTTACACCTTCAAGACGACTATATTTTCATGACGTTTTTTGCCGCGCAGGTAGCATTCGGCTTGCTTTACATTTTGTTCCTGTCCGGCAATAAAATTTCGGAGCGTTTCGTCAGACCGATTAAAGATATGACTGAAGGCGTCAAGGAGATTGCGGGCGGCAACTTCGACAAAAAATTTGATATTAGAATGGGCGACGAGATTGATCACCTTGCGGCTTGCTTCAACACGATGACGGACGGCATTAAGATTTACATGGAGAAGCTCAAAAAGGAGACTGC
Organism: Selenomonadaceae bacterium; assembly: GCA_017427545.1. GTDB lineage: Bacteria > Bacillota > Negativicutes > Selenomonadales > Selenomonadaceae > Quinella. Next base: position 45,124 of record JAFRSO010000076.1, on the reverse strand, counting down.
CGAGAAGCAACGCATTGAGACCGAACTTGACGTTGCCACGGAAATTCAAAACGGAATGTTGCCGAAAGATTTTCCGACGCGTGAGGACTTTGAGCTTTTGGCGACGATGAAACCTGCCAAAGAAGTCGGCGGAGATTTTTACGACTTCTACTTTATCGACGAGACGCATTTGGCGATAACTGTCGCAGACGTTTCGGGCAAAGGTATTCCCGCCGCATTGTTTATGGTCATTGCAAAAACTGTGCTGAAAAATTTCGCCATATCGACGCACAATCGCGACGGCCTTGCCGAAGTTGTTGCCGCCGCCAACGATAAACTCTGCGCCAATAACGAAGCTATGATGTTCGTGACGGCTTTTGTCGGAGTGTTGGATTTGGAGACGGGCGAATTCGTTTACGTCAACGCGGGGCATAATCCGCCGGTGATTTATCACGCGGAAGAAAATCATTGCGACTTTCTCGACGTGGAAAAAAATTTTGTTCTCGGCCCGATGGACGAAATTCCTTTCAAAGAGCAGAAAATTTCCCTCAAGCGCGGCGATTTGATTTTCCTTTACACGGACGGAGTAACGGAGGCATTGAACGTGGCGGAGGAAGAATATTTGCCCGACCGATTGATAGCGTTCATGAATTCGACGGACTGCAAAGCTGATTTGGAAACTCTGCTGAAAAATATGCGCGGCGATTTGGCTAAACATGTCGGCGAGGCTGAACAATCGGACGATATCACAATGTTTGCGTTGAGGTTCAAGGGGTAGTTTAGGAACTAGGAACTGGGAACTAGGAATTAGTTTTTACTATTCCCTAATCCCTACTGGTTCCTAGTTCCTAATTACTAGTTCCTACAAGAGGTGACGGGAATTGAGAAAATTTTTGATCGGCGCGATGATTATCGGCAGCTTGCTGGTCATGCCGACGATTAACGCCGAAGTTAAAACTTATACGGGCGTCGGCGAATACATGATTGGTGAACGCGATACGCTGGAAATTGCCAAGCAGGGTGCTAAGGAAAAAGCTATGCGTAATGCTCTGGAAAAAGCCGGCGTTTTAGTGACCAGCCGCTCCCGCGTGGAAGATTTGGAACTCGTCGAGGACGTGATAACTTCGCGGACGGGCGCAGTCTTGCAAGTTCGTGAGGTCGTCTATGAGCGGGCGGATTTGATTGTGCGTGCGACGGTTAAAGTTGACATTGATCCCGAAGATTTAAATCGCCGTCTGCAAGGTTCGGAAAACAGCAGTCCGAAAAATATTCCGCCGCCGCCCGTCGATAAGGATAACGAAAATCTTTACCTGTCGAACAGGAAGGTTGAGGAGGCCAATAATCTTATCGGCGAAGGCAGGCTTGATAATGCCATGTCCCTTTTGAACGAGGCAATTCAGTTGGCCGCGAATAATTCGGCGATTTATGAAAAGCTCGGAAAATTTTACAGCATCAAACAGGATTACGAAACTGCGATTGTAAATTTCAGCAAGGCCGTTGAACTCGACCCGAATAACAGTCAGGCCTTTAACGGGCGCGGCGAATGTTATCAGGCTCTCGGCAACAAAAATAAAGCCCGCGCTGATTTTTCGCAGGCAAAGAATATTTCTTCCGCGCAAGAAAAAATTCGCGCAGCTCGGAAACTCTGCAACGATGAAAAATTTGACGCGGCATTACCTTTGGCGAGTGATTCTCTGGCGTTGAATGCAAATAACGCGTGGGCGTGGTCGACTCTCGGCAACATTTACAACGGCAAGAAAGAATACGACAAATCAACTTTTTACTACCTCAAGGCGATTGATCTCAATCCGAAAATCGGCGAGGCTTATAACGGGCTGGGGCATGCTTACATGAATTTGGGCAATTACGATAAGGCGATTACTTATTTCAGCAAGGCGGTTGAGTTCAGTCCGTTTCATGCCAACGCGTTGACGTTTCGATCGCGCGGCGAATGTTATAAAGCCCGCGGTGACGTTAAAAAATCGCAAGAAGATTTCGTCAAGGCTAAGCAACTCGGCTGGGAGAATTGAAAGTGAAGTCTATTATTCCCAAAAAATTACGGCGGCTCGACATTCACAAAAAAGTTTTGATGCTCGTTTTGGGCGCGGGATTTACGACATTTCTCGTGCTGGGAATTTTTTCTTATTACGGGCGAAATGCCGTTCAGCGCGATATGGCAACAATGAGCGTCGAATTTGGCACGAAAAGTGCGCAATTCAGCGAAGATCTTTTAATCGCGCAACTCAAACATACGCTGGGAGAGTTGGCTGAAGCAAACGCACAATTTGTCGATCACGAAATGGCACTCACGCGAGATGACGCAGAAATTTTAGCGTCGGCGATGACGGAAATAATGTCACACCCCGAAAATTATTTTCCGAAAACTTTGCCCGACCCGCGTACCGACACAATCAAAAATGCCGAACCTTACAGGATTTACGCGCCGGATATCCGCAACAACGTTACTCCCGAAATTCAAAACGAACTTGCACTTGCCTCGAACATCAGAGACGTTTTGAGCGAACTGCTAAGAAATTACACGGAATACAATTCGACGGCTTTTGTCGGCGGCGAAAAGGGCTGGTATATTTGCGCACGTCTTGTTCTCGACGATAAAGGCAAGGCGAATTTTGATACCCCAATTCATTTTTCCTACGAGAGAATTTACGAATTCGACCCGCGTAAACGTCCGTGGTATATCCATGCCAAAACGGCGAATGCTCCGGTTTTCTCCGAACTTTATCGAACGATTGATTCGGACGGTGGTTATCAGCAAATCGGCGCGTCCGCACCATTTTATGACGCGGCGGGCAAGATGATTGGCGTCGCAGGCTTGGATTCTTCCAACATCGACCTGTACAAAAATATCGACAAGTTCAATTTCGACAAGGATAGTATAAATTTTGTCCTCAATAAGAACGGTGAAATAATTTTTTCTTCGCAAGCTGAAGGTCACTTTGCCGTGAGAGCCTTCGACCTGCGTCAATCCGAAGAAGAAACTTTGGTGTCGGCGGCAATAAAAATGATCGCCGGTGAACAGGGCGTTGTTCCTATCACTGTGGACGAAGAAAATTATTATCTTGCCTTCGCGCCGATGACAGATACCGGTTGGAGTTTCGGCATGGTTGTTTCGGAAAATGAGATTTGGGCGGCCACTGAAGATACCGACGATTATTTTTTGAAACGCGTCGCCAAATCTCAAGAGAAAATGCAGGAAGAATATAATTACCTCAACGACATAACCGGTAAAGTTTTAATTGCCCTGCTGATAGTTTTGATTTTGATGAGCTTGAATCTTTCGCGGCGATTCGTTAGACCGATTGAAGAATTGAGCAACGGTGCGCGAAAAATTACGAATGACATAGAAAATAATCTCGACAAAAAAATTAATATTCATACGGGCGACGAGATTGAGGAGCTTGCGAAAAGTTTCAACCACATGACTGCCGAGCTGAAAAATTACATGACGAATTTGGAGCAGGAGACTGCTGACAAGGAACGCATTGCCACGGGGCTTGATGTTGCCACGGAAATTCAAAACGGAATGTTGCCGAAAGATTTTCCGACGCGTGAGGACTTTGAGCTTTTGGCGACGATGAAACCTGCCAAAGAAGTCGGCGGCGATTTTTACGATTTTTACTTTATCGACAAGACGCATTTGGCGATAACGGTCGCTGACGTTTCGGGCAAAGGTATTCCCGCTGCGCTGTTCATGGTCATTTCAAAAACTATCCTGAACAACTTCGCGCAAACTTTTTATACGCAAAACGGACTTGCACCGGTCGTGGCCGCAGCTAACGATCAACTCTGCGCCAATAACGAAGCTATGATGTTCGTGACGGCATTTGTCGGAGTGTTGGATTTGGAGACGGGCGAATTCGTTTACGTCAACGGCGGGCACAATCCGCCCGTAATTTATCACGCGGAAGAAAATCATTGCGACTTTCTCGACGTGGAAAAAAATTTTGTTCTCGGCCCGATGGACGAAATTCCTTTCATTGAGCAAAGAATTTTCCTCAAGCGCGGCGATTTGCTGTTCATTTATACCGACGGCGTAACGGAGGCATTGAACGTGGCGGAGGAAGAATATTTGCCGGAGCGTTTGATAGCGTTCATGAACTCGACGGACTGCACGGTTGATTTGGAAACTCTGCTGAAAAATATACGCGGCGATTTGGCGGATCATGTCGGCGAGGCTGAACAATCCGACGATATCACAATGTTTGCGTTGAGGTTCAAAGGGTAGTTTAGGAACTGGGAACTAGGAACTAGTTTTTACTATTCCCTAATCCCTACTGGTTCCTAGTTCCTAATTACTAGTTCCTAATCATATTTTCCAGCGTCTCGAATAAAACGTCAGGCTCAACCGGCTTGCTCAAATGCGCATTCAAGCCCGCCTGCAAACTGCGCTGAACGTCCTCGTCAAAGGCATTGGCAGTCAGCGCGATTATCGGAATTTTTTTCGCGTCAGGACGATTCAAAGCCCTAATCCTCTGCGTCGCCTCCAAACCGTCCATTTCCGGCATTCGCATATCCATTAAAATTGCGTCGTAATAATTTTCGGGCGAGTTCGCGAACATATCAAGCGCGATTTTCCCATTTTCGGCGAGGTCGGCATCAATCTCCCGCATTTGCAAAACCATCATCATAATTTCGGCGTTGACGGGCATATCTTCCGCCAACAAAATTTTCCGCCCCTTCAAATCGGCTTTCTGATTTTGTCTCGGAGAGCCGAGATTTTTTTTGCGGAGAGCGTTTTTAAATTCGTCAATTAAATTTCCGGAGAACAGCGGCTTGGAAATGAAACTGTCGACGCCGGCCGCAATCGCCTCTTCAATCACGTCATCCCAGTTATACGCCGTCAAAATTATAATTGCCGTCTCGTTGCCGATAATTTCACGAATCCGCCGCGTAACTTCGACGCCGTCCATTTCCGGCATTTTCCAATCGACGATAATCAAATTGTAGGGTTCGCGGCGAGCATGACGGAGTTTGACGCGTTCAATGGCATCTTTACCGTTCATGACAGTTTCAGCGGCTATACCGGTCTTTTCCAAAACCAACTTTGCATGATCGCAGGCAATCGGGTCGTCGTCGATAATCAAAACGTTCATCTCATGCGGGCGGATTTCGATATCGTTATCATTATTATCTTTCCTGTCGGAGTTCATCAAAGTTACGGTGACGATAAAAGTTGTGCCGACGCCCTTTTCCGAATCGACTTCAATTTTGCCGTTCATCATCTCGACGATACTTTTGGTAATCGCCATGCCCAATCCCGACGAGCCGTATTTACTGGTGGAGCTTGAATCTTCCTGGCTGAACGTCTCAAAAATTTTCGGGAGAAATTCTTTGCTCATACCAATGCCCGTGTCTTTAATGGTGAATCGAATCGCGGATTTATTGTCGAAATCGGCGGTCTTCTCGACAATCAAATCAACCTTGCCGCCTTCGGGAGTAAACTTAACCGCGTTGCCGAGAATATTAATCAGCACCTGCCGCAACTTAATGCTGTCGCCGATATAATATTCATCAATCGCGCCGTTAATGTGACAATTATATTCAAGTTTCTTTTCATTGCATTGACCGCTGAAAATCGTATTAATCTGCTCAATCATCTTGGAGAAGGAAAACTCCTCATTCTTGATCGTCATTCTGCCCGATTCAATCCGCGACATATCCAAAATATCATTAATCAAGCTTAGCAAATGTTGAGCGGACGTGCCGATTTTTTCAAGATAACTTCTGGTCGTGTCCGAAATGCCCGGCTCATGAAGTGCAAGGCTGTCTAGTCCGATAATGGCGTTCATGGGCGTGCGGATCTCGTGACTCATGCTGGAAAGGAAAACCGTTTTAGCTTTACTGGCCTCTTCAGCAGTCTTGAGGGCATCGCTCAATGCTTGACTTTTCGCCAGAGCGTCGCGCATTTCCGCATCAATATCCGTGAATCCCACGCCGACGATATGAATTGAACTTGCCGATTCGTCGTCGGATTTTTTGACGCCCGCCATGCGAATCATCTCATAAGTTTCTTTACCGCTCCTCGTCGACAGGTAACGATACGTGATGACAGGATTTTTCTTGAGACCCTCGCGGATTGACTTAGGGTTGATGAATTTCAAAAAGTCTGCGCGATATTCTTCCGTGACGTAATGATTTGCATATTTCGTGAAAAGTTCGCTTACGGTAAAATGTTCGCCCTCCCCGACAGCAATATCAAGCGTGGGGTCGGCTCGATAGCAAACGCCGTTATCCTCCGAAAGGTTGATATAATACACGCTGCGATAATCCGAGGCAAGGGCTTTAATCATATTGTCCTGTTGAGTTTTATATTGCTCCTGCGCCAAAAGCTCTTCCTGAAGTGCAAGCTGTTCTTCCAACTCCTGCTGCTTAACACGATTTTCAGCGTCGGCAGTTTCCTTTTCAAGACGAGCCTTAGCCGCCTTCCTCAACTGAACGATGACGATTACGAACATGATCAGCAGGACGAGTGCCGTCGCGGCGGAATGAATCAAACTGCGGAAAATAATTCCGTCGGTGATTGAGGCGATTTGCTCCGTGATAATGCTCTCGCGAATCAGATATGTTAAAACCCAATCCGTACCGTGAACGGGAACATAATACAGCGTTTCTTGAATACCGTTGTAATTGAAGGCGACGAAACCTTTAATGCCGTTGTCGAAGTCGCGTTTAATCTTGTCGATGGAATAACCTCTTTCAAACTCCGCACGCCCCATTGCCGTAAATAAATTTTTCTCGCCCGAACGTCCGCCGAGTACGATATTTGTCAGCGCAATGCCGTCGTGAGTGTAAAGGTTGCAAAAGGTCGTATTGTTGCCGGTCGTCTGCAGTGAAATGCTTTCCAACATGTGATTCATATCAATTTCCATGAAGCAGACGACGAGACTTTTTCCCATGAACGGAAGATTATCCGCGGGCTTGGCAATGACGATTTTTTTATTGCTGCCGTTGAGATTTTTGATTGATATATTCGTTTCGGTGAGGTTCTTGTAATCAAAATTATATTCGCCAATATCGTCACGAGTTCCGCGCGAAGTATAAATCACGCCGTCCTTATCGACGAAGGCAAATTTTTCCAGGCTGTAAAGTTGTTTCATGCGCGCCTGATAAGCTTGCAATTTTTCGACGCTGCCCAAATCATCTTTCGTCAAAAGTCCCATTGCAATATCCATGTCGTTCATATAATCAGTCAATTTTCCGGCGACGACTTGTTCACGGCGGCCGGCAAGTTCATCGAGATATAAAAGGCTGACGGTTCGGACGGCGTTGGCATTGTCATCATTGACGCTTACACCCATGCCGAACGTCCCGGCTATAAGAATTATTACGACTATAAGGGCACCGACTATAATTTCCTTCATAAGGTTTTTCTGTTCGGATTCCATTTTCCTCACCTCGGATAATTTTAAGCGCGTGTTCAAGACTGCGTATTTTTGATATAATTACACATGAGGCTAAAAAATTCAAGGGAGAATGAAAAATGGACAGGAGAAAATTTTTGAGCATCATGGCATATGGCGCGGCGAATATTCTTTTGGGCGACGAAAAAGCGGCCGCCTATATCTTGGAGACATGGGAGCCGCCGATTAGAAAATTATTTTTGAACTTCACGGAATACGAGGAGCGTCCGACAACTGAAATGATTGTGATTCATCACGCGGGCTTTCCTGACGGCGATAAAGATTCTTCCGCCGAAGAAATCCATAAATTTCATCAAGAGGTAAACGGCTGGGCGGGTATCGGCTATCATTATGTGATTCGCAAGGACGGCACGATTGAGCAGGGTCGAAAACCTTTGGCGGTCGGGGCACATGCCTATCATCACAACAAAAATTCCGTCGGCATTTGCGTTGCGGGAAATTTCGATGTCGCCAAGCCAAATCATAAGCAAATGGATTCGCTGAAACTTTTGACGGCGTGGCTTTGTCAAAAATATCATCTCAACCCTTTGGGCAAGGGCGTTATTGTCGGACACAGAAATTTAAACGACACGGCTTGTCCCGGCGACAATCTTTACAAGAAACTCGACGATATAAGATATTATTGCCGCGATTTTCACTGAAAGTTTATCAGCGTCTTCTGGAACGGCGCGGAGTTCTCCAATCGTCATCATTTTTCACGGGCGCGGGCTTAGGTTTTCTATTCAAGACGTAAAGCACGGCCACAAAAACAATATCCGCAACGAACAGTACGGCAATCGTCGTATTGCTGTCAGCTTCGGCACGTTGCCTATCCTCGTAAGTGCTGTAATTTTTTGAGCCGCCGATATATTTCGTCCAAAAACTTTCCAAACGTCCGACGCCCGTCCGCTGATTAATGCCCGCGTCGTATGCAGCAATCGACATCGTGTTTGAGTTGACGCGCCAAATCAAATAAATATTCATGATAATCATAACTGCCAAAATTATTCGGGAAAGAATTTTTTTATCCATAATGATTTCCTTTTCAAATGTTGGGAATTTGCCAATCTATCGGAGATTCGCCGACAGATTCGAGAAATTTATTTACGCGGGAAAACGGACGACTTCCGAAAAATCCGCCGCTTGCCGATAACGGACTTGGGTGCGCCGACTCAACAATAAAATGGCGCGAGTTCGTTATCATATTTTTTTTGCGACGCGCAGGATTGCCCCATAAGATAAACGCAAGCGGGCGTTCATGGTCGTTGAGCAGGCGAATAATTTTGTCCGTGAAAATTTCCCAGCCGTGTCCGCGATGAGAATTCGCCGCATGTGCTCTGACAGTCAAAACCGCATTCAACAGCAAAACGCCTTGATCCGCCCAAGGTTTTAAGCAACCGTTGTTCGGAATAAAACAGCCGAGGTCGTCGCGCAGTTCCTTGAAAATATTCATCAGTGACGGCGGCGGCGGTACATTCGGCAAAACTGAAAAGCTCAACCCGTGCGCTTGACCCGGCTCATGATACGGATCTTGCCCCAAAATTACAACTTTGGTATCGGCGTAACTCGTGAAGTGCAGCGCGTTGAAAATGTCGTACATGTTCGGAAAAATTTTTTTCGTGCTGTACTCGTCGATTAAAAATTTCCGCAACTCCAGGTAATACGGCTCCTTCAACTCGTCGTCCAAAAGTTCCGCCCAATCGTTTCTAAAAATTTTTCTCATCGTGTATATCTCCTGAAGGCAATGCGTAATGAGCAATGCGTAATGCGTAATGAATTTGATTCAGCCAAAATAAATTCATCAACGTTGGGAAAGTAAGCGTCCGCGTCAACTTCGGCGTCGACGACCGTCAAAAAAATTTCCGCCGCATATGGAATGAGTTCATTAAAAATTTGCTCGCCGCCTATGACGAAATTATCCTCAGCCGTGTTCAAAACGTCAAATAGTTTCTCGATACTGCCGACGACTTCCGCGCCCGAAATATTTTCATGTGAGCAACTCAATAGAATATTTCTTCGACCGTCCAGCGGATTTTGATTCGGGAAAGTTTCAAGTGTCTTGCGCCCGAAAATTATCGTGTGACCCAGCGTGAGTCGTCGAAAATTTTTCAAGTCTTCGGAAATGTGGAAGAGCAGCTTGCCTTTGTTGCCGAGACCAAAATTTTTATCGACGCAGGCAATCAGCTTGAACTTGAAATCTATCGGCGAACCGGCTACGCGAATAATTTTGTCGCCGTGAAGTTTGCAATTCAGTTGCGGGAAAATTTCTTTCAGCGGCACCAATGCAAAATCCCGCGCGAATAAAAATTTATGCGGCACCGTCAACCGCTCCGAAAAAATTTCTCGCCCCTCAATCAGCAAAATATCCAAGTCAATCGTCCGCGCGCCCCAATGCTCAAGGCGAATTCTGCCCAGCTCAAATTCAATCCGCTGCAACTCGTCAAGCAGTTTGAGCGGCTCAAGTTCCGTTGAAATTTTTATCGCGGCGTTGAGGTAATTCGGCTGACCTTCGACGCCCCAAGGCTCCGTTTCGTAAAATGATGACACCCGCAAAAGTTTGACTGCGGGAATTTTTTTTATAAGTTCAATCGCCCGCCGAAGTGTAAGTTTTGATTCGCCGAGATTGGAGCCGAGTCCGATATAACAAATCATCTGCTGCGGAAAATTTCGACTGCCGCGCCGCCAAATTTTTCTTTGACCGGCGGCGACGGTTTATGCAGTGTAATTTTCACGCCTTCCAAAAGCAAATATCGCCTCAAGAGGAAGTCGGCAATTTCCTGCGCGACGGTCTCAATCAAATTGCGCGAAGTCCCGCCGATAATTTTTTTGATGTCGTCGAGAACTGCCACGTAATCAATCGTATCTCCGAGATCGTCTGACTTTCCCGACCGCGACAAATCCAAGTAAAGTTCCACGTCGACAACGAACGGCTGCAATTTCTTGCGCTCTTCCTCCGAACAACCATGACGCCCTTTGACTTCGATACCCTTCAAGATAATTTTATCCGTCATAATTCATGCCCTCCTAAGCAATCTGTCAGTCATCAAACACATTCGCGAAACCAGCTTGACGTTGTGGACGCGCACCATATCGACGCCCTTATTAATCGCGTGAACGCAAAGTGCGCCCGTAGCCTCGTCGCGTTGATCAAGTTTAAGCCCCGTCACGTGTCCGATAACACTTTTGCGGCTGACACCGACCATCAGAAAAATTTTCTTGCCGCCCAAATTTTTCAGCTCGTCAAGGCGGCGCAAGATTGTCAAATCCTCATCAGTCGTCTTGCCGAAACCAATGCCGGGGTCGAAAATAATTTTATTCGTGTCGAAGTCACGAGCCGCGCAATTTTCCAGCGTCCGAAGAAAAAATTTCTTCACGTCGTCGACAATATCGCCGTCCGAACATTTCTCGTTGTGCATGGCGATAACGGGCGCGTTGAATTTTTTTGCCACGTCAATCATGCGCAAATCTTCCAGACCGTGAACGTCGTTAATAATACTCGCGCCGCGTTTGAGGACTTGTTCGGCAACTTCGGGTTTGTAAGTGTCGACGGAAAACGGCACGCCGAATTTTTTTATAGCAGGCAAAATTTTTTTGAGGCGATCAAATTCCTCGTCAGCACTAATCGGCGTCGCGCCCGGTCGAGTAGATTCCGCGCCAACGTCAATAATATCCGCGCCGTATTCAATTATTTGAGCCGCATGAGCCATCGCCGCATCACGGTTAAAATATTTCCCGCCGTCCGAAAATGAATCGGGCGTGAAATTCAAAACTCCCATCACCAAAGTTTTTTCTCCGACTTCAAGCTTTCGTCTGCCGCGCAATTTAAAAAACTTCTTCAAGACATCATCTCCCGCCCGCATTATAACGCATTGTTCGCGTAAGTTCAAATTGACATTTAGCTAACAAAACCTTAAAATTCTTTTGTAATTTTATAAGAAACGGGAGGGGTCGAAGTGGTTTTATCGAGAGCCAAATTGATGACAATAGCGGCGATTTTCACCGCGTCTTCGATAGTGTTCGGCGGTTGTGGCGGCGATAAAGGTCAACAGCAGGCGCAAGTTCAAAAAGCGCAAGTCAAAGCCATGAAAGTTATTCAGCGCGATACACCGCTGGCCAGTGAATACGCAGGGCATTTGGTCGGCACGGAGGAAGTCAAAATTCAATCGAAAGTTTCAGGCAACGTCGTGGAAAAATATATCGTCGGCGGACAATATGTTGAGGCGGGGCAGCTCCTCTATCAAATTGACGCGCGGCAATATCAATCCGCCGTACTTCGCGCGCAGGCCGATTTAGCTCAAGCTGAAGCTGTGCTCAATCAGTCGATAGCAACTTACAACAATTCTTTAACGGACTTGCGGCGCAATGAGCAACTGTTCAGTGAGGCGGCGATTGCTGAACAGGCCGTTACGAATCAAGCGGCAAAAGTTCGCGCTGACGAGGCAACATGCGAGGCTAACGAGGCGGCGATTTATGCCTGTCAAGCTGCTTTAAAGACTGCGCAAGAAAATCTCGAAGACACGAGAATTTACGCGCCAATGTCGGGGCAACTCGGCGTTGATGATGTGGCAGTCGGGACTTTCGTATCTCAAGGACAAACGACTTTGGTAACACTCGGAGCGCCGGATCCAATCTTCGCGCAATTTTCAATCAGTGAATCGGATTATCTGCACTTCATGACGGTGCAGAACATGCAATCCGAACATAATCCGATTGACGTAACGATAACGCTTGCCGACGGTAAAGAATATCCTTTTGAGGGGCGTATCGTCGAAGTTGACCGCGAACTTGCCAACAGTACCGGTTCACTCATCATGAAAGCAATTTTTCCGAATCCCAGCGGACTTTTGATGCCCGGCATGTTCGCCCGTATCAAATTAACCGGTGAAATTATTCCCAACGCAATTTTAGTTCCGCAACGCGCCGTTCAACAACTTTTGGGCAAATCGTTCGTTATGGTCGTCGGCGCAGAAAATAAATCCGAAGCCAGAACTGTTGAGCTTGGCGATCAAGTCGGCAGTTATTTCGTCGTCAACAGCGGCATTAACACAAATGATACCGTCATTGTCGAAGGCTTGACGAATCTGCGCGAAGGTGTCGAACTTGACGTTAAGACTGTCACGCCGGGCGAAATGGGCTTCACTTTGGCGAATGTCACCAGCACTTATAACGCGGACGCAGGTCTCACCGCTCCAAATAAAAATCCCAATGCTCCCGACAATTTGCGCAGTAAGTAAGGGGGCGACGACTTGGCAAAATTCTTTATCCATCGACCGATATTCGCGATAGTCATTGCCTTGATAATTACCCTCGTCGGAATTCTCGCGGCAATTCAACTTCCAATCGCGCAATATCCTCAAATCTCTCCGCCGACAATTTCAGTCAGCACGACTTACACGGGCGCAAATGCCAGCGTCGTCAATGAGACAATCGCGCAGGTAATTGAGCAGCAAGTCAACGGTACTGACGGCATGGACTACATGAGTTCCAACTCCGACGACACGGGGCGTTACAGCTTGCAGGTCGTCTTTGAAGTCGGCACAGATGGCGATATGGACTCCGTTAAAGTTCAAAACAACGTCGCCATTGCAAGTCCCAGCTTGCCTGCTGATGTTCAGCGTCAAGGCGTCACCACTCGCAAGGCGTCAAATGAAATGGCACTGTTCCTGTCAATGTATTCTCCCACCGGCGAATATGACCGCGCCTTCATGAAAAACTACGCCGATATTTACCTCATGGACGAAATTAAACGCGTCAGCGGCGTCGGTGATGTTCAAATTTTCGGCTCGGATTATTCAATGCGCATTTGGCTCAATCCCGATAAACTTGCCGAATATGACTTGACTGTCTCCGACGTTTCATCCGCCATCAATGAACAAAACCTTCAAGCGGCGGCAGGTACAATCGGTTCAATGCCTCTCGCTCAAGGTCAGGAAAAACAATTTACCGGCAAAGTTCAGGGGCGTCTCACTGAAATTGATCAGTTTGAAAATATTATCCTCAAGTCGAATAGTGACGGCACTTTCGTTTACATGAAAGATGTTGCGCGAATTGAATCGGGGCAGCGTGCCAATAATATCGTCGCGAAGTTCAACGGCTATCCGGCTGTAGGTTTCGGCATTCAGCTCACCTCCGACGCCAACGCTATGACGACTGTCCGCGGCGTACAAGACATTATCGAACGTCAACGCCCGAATCTCCCGCCGAATCTTTTCATCAGCGAAATTTTCGACAGCACAGATTATATCCGCGCCTCAATCGAAGAGGTTGCTCACACATTCATTGAAGCGTTACTGCTCGTCGTATTGGTAATTTTCGTCTTCCTGCAAAGTTGGCGGGCAACGTTAATTCCGCTGCTGGCAGTGCCGGTATCATTAATCGGAACATTCGCGGCATTTATCGTCCTCGACTTTTCAATCAACACGCTGACGCTTTTCGCAATGGTGTTGGCAATCGGACTTGTCGTCGACGACGCAATAGTTGTCATTGAAAACGTCGAACACCACATGGAAGAGGGGCTTCAACCTGTCGACGCAACTGAACGCGCTATGGACGAAGTTCAAGGGCCGGTCGTCGCGATTGCATTTGTATTGGCGGCAGTGTTCGTACCCGTCGCATTTTTGGGCGGCATGATGGGCGTTTTGTATCGACAGTTCGCCTTGACAATCGCAATCTCAATGGGCTTGTCGGCATTCGTCGCATTGACGTTAACGCCGGCACTTTGCGCCATGATTCTCAAGCCGAAAGATCCCAATAAAAAGAAAGGCTTCTTCGATAAATTCTTTGATGGCTTCAACAACTGGTTCGACCGCACGAAAAATTCTTACGTCGGAATCGTCGCGGCATTTATCAAACGCTCCAAGCTCGCAGTAATTTTCCTGGTGATTATCCTCGGCTGCACGTGGATGATTTATCAGCGGCTCCCGTCGACATTCGTGCCTGAAGAGGATCAAGGTTATTTCTTCACGTCGATAAACTTGCCCGAAGGTACTTCGATGAATCACACCGTCGAGACGATTGATAAACTCGGCGGCGCGGTTATGAAGGAAATGCCCGGCTTGAAAAACTGCATGATGGTCACGGGCTTTGATATTCTGTCATTCGGCGCGAAACCCAGCGCGGGCATTATCGTTTGCGGCCTTGAGGATTGGACTAAACGCGGTAAAGATGCGTCCGTCAACGCGTGTATCAGGACGATGTTCAGGCTCGGCGCAATGACTGTTCCCGAGGCGCAGGTTATCGCCTTCAACCCGCCGGCACTCCCCGGACTCGGCAACGTCGGCGGCTGGTCAATGCAACTTCAAGACATGGCAGGTCACACGGATGAGGAACTTGACGCGCTGACGAAAAAAATTGTCGGCAAGGCTAATCAGCGTCCCGAAATGCAAGGCGTCCGCACGACTTTTAACATTGCCTCGCCAACCGTCGAGTATGAAATTGACCGCGAAAAAGTTAAACTTCTCGGCGTAAATTTGGCGGACGTGTTCACGGCTCTGCAAGTCAACTTCGGCGGTATGCAAGTCAATGACTTCAATAAATTTGGGCGCACTTACAAAGTTATGCTTCAATCGGACGTGCTTTATCGTTCGGAGGCTGACTGCGCAAGATTCGTTTTCGTAAAAGGTTCGGGCGGGCAAATGGTTCCGCTCATGAGTTTAATCACGCCGAAACTTTCTACCGGCCCGACGCAAATTTCAAGATTCAATGCTGCTCGCGCAGTGACGATTCAGGGTAACGCGGGCGCGGGATATTCTTCCGGTCAAGCGATGAATGCCATTGAGGAAATCGTCAATGAGGAGGCCGGCGTCGGATTCAATATCGAGTGGTCGGGGCAGTCTCGTGAAGAGAAAAAAGCTGCCAGCTCCACGGGACAAGTCTTGGCACTGGCATTGGTATTCGTATTCTTGATGCTCGCCGCGCTGTATGAAAGTTGGAGCGTGCCGTATGCAGTCTTGCTCAGCGTTCCGACAGGACTTTTCGGAGCAGTCTTCTCGGAATATTTCATGGCGTGGCTTGAGGCATTGCTCAACAACGGTCAACAAAATGCGGGGCTGCAAGATTCGGTTTATATGCAAATCGGAGTAATCATGATAATTGGTCTCGCGGCGAAAAATGCAATCTTAATCGTCGAGTTCGCAAAAGTTCGCGTTGACAGAGGCATGACACCGGTTAAGGCGGCAATCGCGGCGGCAGGCTTGCGACTTCGCCCAATTTTGATGACGTCGTTTGCATTTATAATCGGCTGCTTACCGTTGGCAGTGGCGACGGGTGCAGGTTCGGCGGCTCGTAACGGAATGGGCGTGGCTGTCGTCGGAGGAATGTTATTTGCCACGACGTTGGGAATTTTCGTTATCCCCGTGCTGTTCGTCATAACCGAATGGTTCGCCAAGAAACTCGGTTTCATGAAGCAAGAGAAGCAGAAATCTTCAATCGATTACATGTGAAAAATTTTAATCGTCGGGCTGAAAATGCTCGGCGATTTTTTTATTTTGCGAACGTTCAAGCAGTGCCGAAAAAATCGGTTCGCCGCCGCATAAATCCGAAATTAAAAACGCCGTGCCCGAAACGACTATCAAGCCGACGAGGTGTTCAAATTGCCCCGTCAGCTCCATAATCAAAATCGAGCCGGTTACGGGAGTTTTGACAACTGCCGCGAAAAATGCCGCCATGCCGAAGATTATAAAAAGCGTCGTCCAATCCGCCGTGAAAAGATGTAAGCTGTTGCCGACTCGCGCGAAAATATTTCCGAATAATGCGCCGATAACAAGTACCGGTAAAAATAATCCGCCGGGTGCATTCGTCCCGAAACAAATCAGCGTATATAAAATTTTTCCCGCGATTAAAATTATCAGCATACTCAACGCGGCGTGCGAGATTAAAATTTCGTCGACCAAAACATTTCCGCAACCGAGTACTTGCGGCAATTCAACGCCGAGCGGTATCGCAAGCAGTAGCGGTATCGCGAATTTTTTCACGCCGAAAATTTTCAATCGGTCGTAAGTGTTGAGCGCGAAAATTAACGCCTTCGAGAAAAATGCGCCCAATCCCCCGCAAAGTACTCCGAGCAATAGGAATAACGCGGCGAATTTCAGCGGAGCTTCCGATAAACTTATAATCATTTCCAATGTCGGCATGGTTGTTACGATTGGAATGTTGAGCGGCGTCGCTGTGATTGTCTCGAAGACCGGCCGCACGCCGAATACCATTTTCACGACGAATGACGCCATGATTGCCGCCGTCACTGCCGCGATTAAAATTTCTTGCGAAAATCTTTTGCGAAGTTCCTCAATGCAGAAAATCACTCCTGCAAGCGGCGCGTTGAATATTGCTGCCAAACCTGCACCGGCTCCCGCTGTCAGCAAAAAATTTCCCTCAACCGCCTCGTGATGATGATTCTTCGGGTAAATTATCTTCGAGAAAAAATTTCCGATTGCCGCGCCGAATTGTACGCTGATTCCCGCTCTACCCAAACTCATGCCCGCGCCGATTGCCATTACCGTTGCGAAAAATTTCACCGCCAACAATCTGAACGGCTTAACCATTTTAGCGCGCCCCTGCAAAATTCCTTTCAGTTGAGGTATGCCGCTGCCCGCAACTTGTGCGTCGAAATTCACTGCCCGCGACAAAATCATTGCAAGCAAAATCATCACGCCGATTGCCAAAAAAAATCTTCCCCAGCTGTCGACGTATGAAAAAATTATCGGGCGATAAATGTCCGCCTCGTCCAATAAAAATCTCAAAGCCGCAACAATTACGCCCGTAAAAATTCCGACTGCTGCGCCTTCCAAAAATAATCGGACTCGCAGGAGCCGCCTTGTACTCAACAAAATTTTCACGCCCTTACATTGGAGGAGGCCCCATGCGCCTTCCGCCACCCATCATACCGCCTTGAGTAGCAGGTTTCTTTTCAGCGGCCTCATAGGTCGTGGAAACGTCATCGCCGGGATTTAAATTGCCGCCCGTGACCTCGACAAATTCCTCACCGTAAAGCCCGACCGTTATGTAAACTTTTTCGGCAACGTCTTTACCTTGAGCGTCCTTAGTGATTCGTTCGACGTAGGAACCTTGAGCGTCAGTTTTGAGCGCGTCAATCGGCACACACAGCGCGTCTTGAACTTGACCGGTAATGATGTCCAATCGCGCAGTCATGGCGGGCAGCAAAAGATTTTCTTCGTCGGGAGCACTGAACGTCACGTAATAATAAATTACGGCGTTGCTTGAGTTTGATGAACTCGTCGTCGTAGAATTCGTGTCCCATGAATTTGCGGTATCGGTTTGAGAAATTTTCATAACCTCCGCGCGAAAAGTTTTGTCGGGATAAGCGTCAACCGTGAACGTCGCCCGCTCACCAACCCTGACACTTCCAATATCTGTCTCATCAACTTTCGCCTTGACAAGCTTTTCACTCAAGTCGGCAATGCGCATGATGACTGTCGGATTTGTCGAACCTTGAACCGCCATTGTACCGGGCGTCTTCGGCTCACCGACAACCACGCCGTCCATCGGGGCAGTTATCACGGTTTGATTGACGTTATCTTCGGCAAGATCCACCGCAGATTTCGCACGGTCGTATTCGTACTGCGCGTCCTGCAATTCCTCCAAAGACTTTGCGCCGATTTGATAAAGTCGTTCCGTCCGCGTAAGTTTTTGCTTAGCGTTCGTCAACGTAAAATTCGCCTGATCGAGTTGCGCCTGATAATCCTTGCCGTCGAGAATCGCCACGATTTGACCTTCCGTGACGTGATCATTTTCCTCAACCAAAATTTCTTGAATTCGAGCAGTAACTTTGCCGCTGACTTCAACGCTGTCGCGAGGCTGAATCGTGCCCGTCGCCGAAACGGTTTTAGTCAAGTCCATGCGCACAACTTTTTCTGTCTCATAAGTTTTCGTAGTCTCGGCAACAATTTTCTCGTTGTAAAAGTTGTAGCCGACCGCCGCGCCGATTATCAGAACCGCAACAATTAAAATTTTCCACTTCATAATTAACTCCTTTGTAGGGATTGGGGAACAGGGATTAGGGAGTAGTTTTTTTGAAGCCGTCAAGGATGACGGCTAAGCCCGCGCACTGAGCGTGACGCGAAGTCTGCGGGCAACTTTACCTTGCGGGTTATCGTAACGTTAGAATCATGAGTACTAACGCCCCTGCGAGGTGTCTTTTCTTTTTGCTACTTTTTCTTTGGACACGCAAAGAAAAAGTAGATCTAAAATACAAAAGAAATTACCCGCCACGGAATAGTCATTCAACACGCCCCTAACCCCTAATTGCTTTCATCGTGTCGCCGACAGCATGGGCAAGATCGAAACTATAACGCATCACGTCGTAACGAGCACTGACATTATTTTTCTTGGCGGTCGAAAGGGCAAGTTCCGCGTCCAGCACGTCAAGCAAAATCCCTTCGCCGGCATTATATTTTTCCGTGGCAATGTAGCGTTGCTCCTCGGCAATGTCAACAATTTTTTGCGTCGTCGAAAATCTCAACAGGGCAATCCGCAAATTTTTATAAGCCGTGACAACGTCCTCGTGAATCGCGTCAATATCGGCGTCCATTGCAAGCTTGAGCCGTTCGACTTCGACTTTTGCCGATTCAACTTCCGCACGCGTTATGCCGCTGTCAAAAATGTTCCACGACGCAGAAATTCCCGCTGAAGCGTCCGGCGTGAAGTGCCATTCATGCGACTGCGCATTTAAATTCGTCCCGACGCTCGCTGAAAGTTCCGGCAACCAACCGGATTTTGCGTTCGTGACGTTGACTTCACCTTGCTCAATTCTAAGCGCATCCGCCTGCAAGTCAAGCCGATTTTCGTCCGCTTCAGTCAAATATTTTTCCACGTCGTCAAGTGTCGGGTGAATCTCAAAATCTTCAACCGTCAAGTTCGCGATTGAATCCGTTGACATGATTGCCGCCAAAGTCGTCAACGCAACTTCGTAGGAGGCTTGCGAACGTGCAGCGGTTTGAAGGGCATTACTAGTCTCAACCTGCGCACGGAGCAAATCCAACTTCGCCTTAGCTCCCGCGGCAAATTGTGCGGTTATCATTCGTTCATGCTCGTATAAATTTTTTTCAGTCTCCAAATCGACCCGCGACGTTGCTAAATTTTCCAGCGCGTTGACGTAAGCCGTGACCACCTGATAAATCAAATCGTCCTGCGCCTGCGAAAAAGTCAGTTTTGAAATTGCAATGTCCAACTCCGCCGCCTTTATCGCCGACTCAAGCCGCCTGCCCGAATACAATGGCAACGACGCACTTAATCCCGTCGACACCCGCTCGGAAGTTTCGACGCCTTCAGTCTTCGACGCGCTCATTCCTCCCGACGCATTCAACGATACGCCCTTTCGACCTCGTGCAAATTTTAATGACTCTTCGGCGACGCGGATTGACTGTTCAGTTCGCTGCAGGCTTGGATTGTTTGTCAGTGCCGTTTGAACTGCTTGATGTACCGGCATTGCTTGCGCCGGCGTCGTTAGCAGCAGCGTTGTTAGGATTGTCGTTAAAAACTTTCTCATGATGGCTCTCCTTGACAAGCGGTTTTTCTTTGGCCAGATTTATAACATCATCGGCCGTCACGGTTGGAGTAGTTGTATTTTTTTCCTCGGAAATTTTTTCAGCGGACGAAGATTTTTTTTCGGACTCCAAAGGCTCGTTGAGCGTTGCGGAAAGTGCCGCTTGCGCCTTGCGAAATTCCCTTAAGCCCTTGCCGATTGCCCGTCCCACTTCCGGCAATTTACTCGGCCCGAATACTATCAGCCCGACGATTAAAATTACTATGAATTCTCCCGCACCTATCCCAAACATTTTAATCACTCCAAAAATTTTTCGCCGCCATTATATCATGCGCGAAGGTTTATTCAAATATTTTTCATAAAAATTGTTCGGAAAATTTTTCATCTCTCCAACGCAAAAAGCCCGCCTCTCGACGAGCTTTGTAATTTTCTTTATGGTGCCTCAGAGCGGAATCGAACCACTGACACGGGGATTTTCAGTCCCCTGCTCTACCAACTGAGCTACCGAGGCATTAACGATAATTTCTAAGCAAATAATTGAGTATTGTCCGTTCAATCGGCGTACCGGCACCGACTACACCATCGAAGCCCTGCGAATTTTTGAAACGCCACGCCGCACTTTGCAACGCTGTTTCTCGCCTGACGTTATGGAAACTGTAATCGACATAAATAACATCGCCGCCACTCACAGCTTTTATCGTGCAATAGTACGCGCCGTATACATTGAACCTGGAATTATAATCGCCGCGTATACTTTCCGTCATCAAGTAAGCATCATAGCCGCTGTCATACGTTCCGACATAAACATCAGCAGCTTCAACCGAATTGCATTGACCGATTAAAATCAGCGTTCCAACCAGAAACATTATCGCAAAAATTTTCTTCATGATACTACCTCAAATCATTTTCAAAGCGGAAATGTTCAGCGTATGCGTTCAGGTACCGAATTCCAATTTTGAGTGGTGAGCTTTTCAAAATATCTGACAATGTTGTTTTCGACGGGATTATTTTTCAGGTAGTTGGGATCTTTCGCGCGAATCGTTTGATAAACCTTTTCGCCGTTTTTATATAAAGCAACCGTCTGCCCGACATAAATCTCATATCGCACAACATCATAGCTGTTACTTCCCGGCCAAACCGCTTTCACCGTGCATGTGTGGGTGTCGCCGTCGTGATAGCCATTAACATATTCATTTTTGGTTCTAATTGATGAGCTGTCCAGATATGCTTCTTGACCGTTGTGATAAACGCCCATATAGTAATCAGCCGCTTCAACCGAATTGCATCGACCGATTAAAATCAGTGCGCCAGCCAAAAACATTATCGCAAAAATTTTTTTCATGATACGACACCTCAAAACTTTTTCGGGAAAATAAAATGGCGACCCGGATCGGACTTGAACCGACGACCTCCGCCGTGACAGGGCGGCATTCTAACCAACTAAACTACCGGGCCGCAATATGGTGACGCCAGCGGGATTCGAACCCACGAACCCGCCGTGAAAGGGCGGTGTCTTAACCTCTTGACGATGGCGCCATGATGGTGATCCGCCCGGAACTCGAATCCGGGACACCCTGATTAAAAGTCAGGTGCTCTACCGACTGAGCTAGCGAATCAGAATCAACAGGACGTAATATAGCACATAACTTTGATTTTGGCAAGTACTTTTTGAAAAAAATTTTTTTCGGCTTCGGGACGCGCCATGTTAATCTTGGCGACGATACATTCTTAAAAGGTACTCGGTGTAAAAATGCGCAGCGACAATGTCTTTTGCGGCAGAATTCCATTGAGGATTTTGAAGCCCGTCGAAGAAAAATTTTTGTATCGCGTGCGGCTCCGAATCGTTAAAAAGATTTAAGAATTTCAAATGGTTTTCTATGATATATTTCAAAATTTTGCGGTGATATGCGGGATTATTTTTGAAAAATTCAAGCCCGTTCATGAATTCATCAAAGACGCCTACTTTAGAGAACAAAATACTCAAGAATAATCTGGTGCCGTCCGATTTGTTTTTGACAGAAACACGTGAGGCGGAAGGCGTGCCGACTCTTTGAGCATTTGTGATATAGGGGACGAGGATATAATTTTTTGCAAGGCACAGGCATTTGAAGCAAAAGCAAACATCTTCGCCCATTTGCATTCCGTGCGGGAAGCGAAGTTTATTTTCCAGCAGAAAATCGCGGCGGAAAAATTTACTCCACGGCATACAATGAAAATTGCTTACGAAATGATTCATTCTTGCACCGAGATCAACAGGCTCTAACGTCGGCTTATCAACGAAATTTCTGCCAGGCTCATCAGGCTGAACTATAAAATTTTTTCCGTTGAATTCACGTATGAAAATAAAATATCTTTCCGCGTGAACGACATCGGCATTATAAATTTCCGCGGTGTTATAAAAAAGTTCGAGCGCGTCCGGCAAAATTATATCATCGTGGTCTATGAAGGTAACGTATTTGCCGGCAGCATTTTCGATACCGACGTTGCGTGGAAGACCGGGACCTCCCGAATTTTTTTCCGTGGATAAAATTTTCATACGGCCGTTGAAATGCGGCAAAAGTTTTTTGACTTCGGCAAGGCTGTTATCCGTCGAGTGATCATCAACGACGAGCAATTCATAATCCGTGAACTTCGAGGCAAGCACGCTTACCAAACATTGACGAATATATTTTTCGGAATTGTACAGCGGGATAATCACTGAAATTTTTGGAGCGTTCAAGAGAAATCACCTTCCGTAAAAAAATTCCGCTCACCGAGGAGCGGTTCGTTATCTTCTGTCAAGTTGCCTCCGTGTCATTTCCTGAATCAATTCTATTGCGCCGCGTCCAAGTCCCGTCTCACGCGAAATTTCTTCGATTGACATTCCCGACAACAACATTTCCTTGACTATCGACGAGTCCGTAGTTTCAAGTTTGAGGTCGCGACGTTCGGGCAATATTTTTTTATCGGGCGGTTTAATCGGCGTCGTTCTGACAGGTTGAGGTTTTACCGGCTGTCTTTCGACAGGTTTAGGCGCAGAACTTTCTTGAGCCGCCCGTATTGCATCAAGTGCCGCCTTCCTGACATCTTTTGTGCGACGCCGCTTTTGCAAAGCCCTTGACTGTTCGACGTCCGATTCTTCCTGTGAATGTTTTGCCATTTCCGCTGACGCTTCAGTTAAACGCCTGCGTGTCGCCTCAATTTTGACCGGATCTGCCTCAACGACCGTAACCGGCTGTTTATTTTCCGGCGAGAGGACGATTGACTTTCGAGGTTTCGGAGGTTCGTCCGGCTTAATAATTTTGGGTGATTCGGCGATTGACTCTTCCAAAATTTTATCAAACGCGTTTTCAACAGGCGGTTCGACTTTTTGCTGACGGAGTGTCGGTAAAGTTATCGGCCCCAAAGGATTGATTGGTGCGGCGGGAGGCGTGACTGTCTCCACGGGAATTTTTT
This sequence comes from Selenomonadaceae bacterium, assembly GCA_017427545.1. GTDB lineage: Bacteria > Bacillota > Negativicutes > Selenomonadales > Selenomonadaceae > Quinella. The sequence continues at coordinate 21,790 of JAFRSO010000076.1, read as the reverse complement.
TCGGCTGCGGAGGCGGTGGAGGTTGCTGAATTTGCGGAGGAGGTTGAGCCGATTGAATTGGTTGAGTTGGTTGCGGAGGCGGAGCGGTTTTTATCGGCGCAATCGGTTGAGTTATCGGCGGCGGTGATTGCGGGATTACCGGCGTGACGAGCGGCGGCATTTGCGGGATTGTGACGTGCTGTTGCATTGGTATCGGCGTCGTCATTGCGATATTCAATCGCCGCTCCATGACATCCATTTTCCGTTGCATTGCGTTGACTTCTTCGCCGGCATCATCAAGCCTCGCCAACAAGTCGCGTATTTCGCCGGATTGACCTTCGCTTTTCTTGAGCAATTTTTTCAGCTCGGTGACGCGCCCTTCAAGTTGCGTCCGATTGCGTTCGGATTCGTCCAAAACGTTTTCAAGGTGCGTGACGTGATTTTCCATGCGCCCGATAATTTCGTTAGCCGTCCGCTCAAGTTCACTTTTGAGTTTGCCGGTTGACTCTTCGACTTCCCGACGTTCGCGGACATCTTGCTTACGCCTTCGAGTGTTCGACCATGCAACGAAAACAATTCCCGCGCCGACTGCAATCAGCAACAGCATTAATTCAATAATCATGACGCCTCACAAGGAAATATCCAAGAAATGCCCGCGCCTGGGATCGACTGCATAATTTTCGTCCTCGTCCTCAAAATCCTCTTCGCGTTGCTGACTCCGGTAATAATAACCGCCCTGCCTGCTGCGACGGTCAGGATCGTCCTTAATCAAACGACCTTCCGCCTCTTCCTTATCGCGAACCTGCTTTTGCTTAAGTTGAGCGTCCTCTTTTTCACGCACGGTTTGAAATGCATTTTGCAAAGCCGACGCGTTGTTCATGTCGTGCTGAACTTGAGCCGCGTTATTTGCGTTCGCATATGTCATTTGTACTCCGACCGGTGCAAGTACCATTTTCAAAACCCCCTTCTGCTAGCTGTTAGCTACTAGTTCCTAGTTCCTAATCAATACGGCCCGACATCAACTTCACCATTTTCATTGAGCGAAATTGAGCAGTGCTTATACTCGGACTGAATGCTTTTCAAAATGTTGTTGACGGAAAGACGCGTGCCGGGATAAATCGTCCCGCTCACTCGAATCTTGCCGTTCTTCATGTTGGTAAGTTGCGTTTCAATCTCCAAAATTCTCTTCTCATCACGTTTAATTTGCCCTGCCAACGGAAATTGCGAACGTGTCAGCGCGTTTATCGACTCGACGCGGGCTTTCGGCAATTTGTTAATGTCAATCTTCGACAGCGTGTTGAGTGTTTGAGTTATGTGAGTCAACCGCCGCTTGGATTCTTTGTAAGCCTTGCGCAACGCTTGATATTCTTTTTGGAGGTTCGGGTCGACACCGACTGAAACTTTAGTAACGACAAATGACGTGTTGCCGATGATTTTGACGCTGATCATTTCGCCGGCTACGATATGCCCGCCGGTAACTTGACCGTGCTTATCCTCCATGATTAATCTTTTGCCCGCGCGAATTTGAGAGTGCAACGCGATATCGGCAATGAAAACGTCGTTGCCCGCCTCAATCAACGCATTTTCCGCAAAGGCAGTGCGCACGTCATGTTCCGCGAAAATTTTTGCCCTGTCAGCACCGGTGACGCCGCCGCTTATGTAAACATTGCGCCCGCTGACTTCCGCGCCATTGACGGAACCTTTAATTTCAATATCGCCCGTCGCCTTGACCTTGAAACCCTGCTCAACGTCGCCTCTAATCTGAACAGTGCCGTCAAAATCAATATCGCCCGTCTGAACTCCGACGCCGCCTTTAATTTCAAGCCGCGGGTCGACACTTATCCGCGAGCCTTTGTCGACAATCTGACCGTTTACCGTAGCAATCAATCTGTGTTCGCCGACGACTTTGGTATTTTTTCCTTCAGGCATGGGAATCGGTCTGCCGTTCTGCGCGGGAACAGGTTCACCTAAAATATTTTTACCGGGCGTACCTTTCGTCTGCGGAATACGGATTGCCAGCGTCTGATTCTCTTTGACGAGCACGAACAAATTCAAATCCTTATAATCGGCCTTGCCGTATTCGTCGATAATCGGCTTGCCCTGCGTGCCCAAATTAAATTTTCTGTCGATGTAAGCATTTTCACCGGGAATAGGCATAAGACCTTCCGCCGCTACAAAAGGCGTCAAGCTTCTGATTCCGTTATCGATAGAATCTTCATTAATGCCGTAAACAACGCCGGCGTCCGCCAATGCCGCCATAACCATTTCTTTCGTCGGAAGGCGTGCACCTTCGCGCGTATCGTAACGAATTGTCGCCTTCATTTTGTCGCGAGGCATTTCAACGATAAGTCGGGCGTAAGGTTCCTCCTCCTCATTGCCCGTAAAAATATCTTCGCCGCCGACTACAGCTTCCAACTCTTCCTTGGTGATATTTACGGGTTCGGCAATTTTTTGCGGCCGACCATTTGCCTCACGCATCGTCCGCGAAAGAATTCCGACATCATAATCTAAAACCTTACAATCGCGCAGAATTTGGCGCATGTCGGACAGCTCAAAAAGCCGCTCGCCATCCACGTTGGGATAAACCGTAAGATACACGCCGTCCGGTCTGAATTCGTATTTATAACCGGAGGCTGGGCCGCCCAAGATAAGATTTTCGCTCATCCCGCGTCCTCCTTTCTATCAATTAGGAACTAGGAACTAGTAGAGGTTAGGGAATAGTAAAAACTAGTTCCTAGTTCCCAGTTCCTAGTTCCTAAAGTAAGTCTTCTTTGTTTTGCGCCAAATAACCGCGCATCCTGAAAATTGCCTTCGTGTGAAGTTGAGAGATTCGCGCCTCCGTCAAATGCAAAATCAAGCTGATTTCCTTTAACGTCATCTCTTCGTAATAGTACAGCGACACGACAATCCGTTCTTTTTCCGGCAGACGTTCAATCGCCTTTGCAAGAGTTTCCTTTATCTCAAAAAGCTCCGTTGAGTTCGTCGGGTTAGTGTCGACTGCTTCAGCGGCGTCAGTTTTGAGATAATCTTCAAGCGGAATGACCGTTGCCGAATTGCACTGATTGACGAGCGTTTGCAATTCCTCAATCGAAATTTCCAACGCCTCCGCCAATTCTTTATCGGTCGCCGAACGCCCCAATTCATTTTCCAAGCGCGAAACCGTTTGTTCGTACTTGCGAATTTTTTGGCGCATTGAAACGGGTATCCAATCTTTTGAGCGAAGATAATCAATCATTGCGCCGCGAATCCGAACGCCCGCATAAGTTTCAAATTTTATGTTGCGCGTGATGTCGAAACGGTCAATCGCGTCGAGCAGTCCGAAAAAGCCGCTGCTCAAAAGGTCGTCCTTGTCCAAATGTTGCGGTAAACTGACTGCCAACCGTCCGCAGACAATCCTAACGAGCGGCAAATAATATTCGGCAATTGCGTTGCGTATCTCCACGGATTTTGTCTCGCGATACTTTATCCACAACGGCGTCATGTCTTTGATTTTCGCGTCATTTTCCACAGCTTATCACCGTCCTTGTAGGAACTAGGAACTAGGAACTAGAACTAGTTTTTTAGAGGCCGTCATGGATGACGGCCCCGCCCGCGCACTGAGGGTTTTAGCTGTTAGCTACCAGCTACTAGCTAACAGCTCTCACGCTAAATGGGCAAGCAAAGAAAAGTAGACATAAATATAAAAAACATCACACGCTACGGAATAGTTATTGAACTCTACCTAAGTACTAACTAACCACTAATTCCTAACTCCCAATGGCTGTTCAAAATTCATCGGCCGGAAAGAATTTTCCGCGACGGGTTCAGGCTCCGTTGCAGGCTTCACTTCCACATGAAGATATTCCGCACGATTAAAATTTTCACCGGTCTCGGCAATGGGCGCGTCGTCAATGAAATGTTCAAGCTCGCGCTTCGTCTTGAAAATCGCGTATTCCTCGCAACTCATCAAAAAAATAAAACTCATCAAACTGGTAAAAGAAAAGGCTGAAAAAGTCCGCGACGCAACAGTTTCTCCGCGCACGAAATCGCTTGTCAGCCCCGAAATGAGTACGATAAAGAATGAGACCATGCCGACCGCCAGTGAGATTAAAATTCTTTTGATGGGCATGACGCTTTCAAGATAACCGTAAAATCCTGTCAAAGTTTTCACCACCTCGGCGGCAGATTAGGGAAAAGATTTTTCTAATCCCTAATCCCTAATCCCTGTTACCTTAAATCTTAAATATTTTTTTCGCCGCGGTCAATGGTTTTGACTTTATAAGAGCCGGTCGCCAAGTCGATTGAAACTGTGCGCCCGTAGTTGCCGCCCGTATCCTCTGCAACAATTTTAATGCCGTTGCGCCTCAAGATTTGCTTGCAAGTTTCAGCATTTCTGTTGCCGACTTTCATAATGTCGCTTGCGTTGGAAAAGGCGAACATTTGCGCACCGCCCGCAAGTTTTGCGACAAGTCGAGCTTTGGTTGCGCCGAGAGCTACAACATCATTAATCATGAGCGGAATACCGGTATCGGCAAATTTCGCGGGATTATCACTTGCCCTTGCTTGAGTGCTGTCGGGCAACATGATATGCAACAGCCCGCCGACTTTTTTAATCGGGTCGTAAAGTGAAACGCCAATGCATGAACCCAAACCGTAACTTATGAGAGTATCGGGATTGCGCCCGACCTTGTAATCAGCCATACCAACCTTGATAAGAGCTGCCATAATTATTCAACTCCTACAGCCTTGACCAGAGTTCCCAACGAGCCGGGATCGGGTACAAGGAAAAAGTGTCCGTTTACGCTGTCGTCTTCTGCCAAGAATTTTGTTTCGATAACCATTGCATGATCGCCCATTTGCCCCAGCTGAACGAGAACGATATTTAAAATTGCGCCCGCCATATCCATAGCCAAAGACGGTATCGACGGAATCATTGAGATATTCGTGAAGTGGAAAAACGAATTGAGGTAGGAGCCTGTCAAAATATTTCCGACTTCTTTGAGGGCTGAAACTTCCATTTCGCCGAGTTCTTGAGTTGTGCCGTGAGGTCTGCCCATCAAATCATCAACCATGTAGAAAGCGTTTTCTTTGGGCATGAGGAAGAGGATATTGCCGGGAGCCTTGCCGTAAACGCGAAGGAATACGGCGACAATCAAAGCATCGGGGCCGCCCACGAGGTCGGGAACGTCTTCAATCGGGATAATCGAAACTTTCGGGACGTTCATATCAATCTTTTTGTTGAGCACTTGCGAAAGAGCCGTTGCAGCATTACCCGCGCCGACGTTGCCGATTTCGCGCATGGCGTCAAGCTGATTCGGTGTCAAATCAAATTCATCAACCATTAAAATCATCTCCATAAAGTTATTCAAAGTTTATTCTCAATTTGCGTTGACAATCTCCTCAAGGTTTAGCATGGTGACAAGCCGCCCGTCGATATTGCCGATACCGCTCAAGAATTTTTCCATTGCCCTGTCACTGACGGTTTTTTTAGGATCGACGAGCTTGGAACGAATGGTTAAAACTTCGGTTACGGCGTCGACGAGCATACCGACTTGCAAATCACCGACGATAACCGTAACGATTCGGGTAGTTTCAGTGTAAGGCGTCTCCTCAATGCCGAGGCGTTTTTTGAGATCGATGACGGGCATAACCGAGCCGCGTTGATTGATAACGCCCTTGATGAAACTTGCCGCGAACGGTACGCGGGTTATGTCAACCAGATTGTGAATTTCTTGCACTTGAAAGATATTCACGCCGTATTCTTCGTCGCGCAGTTTGAAGGCGACAACTTGCATTGCGTATACTTGCTCATCATCGTCAACCACAGGTTTATTTGCCGCGCTGTCTTTAGCCATAAAAATTCCTCCGTTCTATCAGTTAGAAGTTAGGAGGTAGGAGTTAGGAGTTGTATGAGCGTTTTAACTCCTACCTCCTCACTCCTAACTCCTAACTAGTTCAACATCGTTGCCACGTCGAGAATCAAAGCTACGCGGCCGTCACCGAGCACTGTCGCGCCTGAAAACATCTTCAAGCCCATGAACAGATTGCCCAGCGTTTTAATAACAATTTCTTGCTGACCGATTAATTTATCAACGACAATACCCGCCTTCGAGTCGCCGGCATGAACTACGACGACGAAAAGTTCTTTGGTGTCTTTCACATGCGGAACCATCAAAGATTCTTCCATGCGGATTATCGGAATGATTTCGCCGCGCAGAACGATAACTTCATTATTTTGCACCGTGCTGATATCGTTCGGTTGAATGCTTAGCGTACTGTCGATTGAGGCGAGCGGGATTGCGTACATTTCCGCTTGAACTTGAACGAGCATTGCCTGGATAATCGCCAACGTCAGCGGCAACTTAATCTTGAAAATCGAGCCTTCGTTGACGTGCGTCTCAACGTCGACTTGCCCGCTCAAAGATTCAATTTTGCTTTTAACAACGTCCATGCCGACGCCGCGTCCGGAAATGTCGCTGATTTTTTCCGCCGTCGAAAATCCCGGCAAGAAAACAATTCTTACAGCGTCCGCGTCATCCATTGAGTCGACTTCCTCTTGAGTGAAAAGCCCCTTCTCAACGGCCTTGTGACGGATAATATCGGCGTCAATGCCCTTGCCGTCGTCGGTAACCATGATGACGACGTTATTGCCTTCGTGGCGGGCGATAAGTCCGACTTCACCGATACGCGGCTTACCTTTAGCTTCGCGTTCGTCAGGCATTTCAATTCCGTGGTCAAGCGAATTTCTCAAGAGGTGCATAATCGGATCGCCGATTTCGTCAATAACGGTGCGGTCAAGTTCGGTGTCCTCGCCCTCAATCGTCAAATTAATTTCCTTGTTGAGTTCCTTGGTAACGTCGCGAACCATGCGCGGGAAACGGTTAAAGACTTGGCTGACGGGAACCATGCGGACTTTCATGACGATATTTTGAAGATCGGTCGTCACTCTGTCCATTTGCTCCAAAGTCTCGGTGAGTTCGGAAAGCCTGTGAGTTTGTCCGATTTGCTCAAGGCGAACTTTATTTATAACCAGCTCGCCCATCAAATTCATCAGCGTATCAAGTTTTTCTATATCAACGCGGACGGATTGTCCGGCATGACTTTTCTTTTGAGTGGCGGGATTATTTGCTGCCGAAGATTGTCCGCCGCCTTGTTGAGTAGCAGTTTTATTTGAGGGCACGGAAGGTTTCGGGGCAGGTGCGGGAGTTGTTGCGGCCGAAGTGGATTCAGATTTTTGTTCAACGGCAGGTGCAGGCGTCGGAGCGGGTGAAGGTTGCGGTGCGGCCGCTGCGAATTTGATAATTTGAGTGTCCGCCGTTTCAATTTCCGAAATGCCCATAACCGCATCGTGAACAGCTTCTTCTTCGGAGCCGGTAATCAATATGACTTCAAACGAACGGTCGAAAGATTCTTGCTCCAAATCTTCAGCGGGCGGGATTGTCCGAATCACTTCGCCGAGTTCTTCCAGGGCGTTCATAACCATATACGACCGCGCAGATTTCAGCAGGCAAGATTCCGACAGCGTGACTTTAAGATAAATGCCGTGCATACCGGTTTTTTCAGCTTCGGTTATAAGATTTTTTTCCGTGTCCGTCAATTCGACGGGGATACCTGCAGAGTCGGCAGCGGTTTGAGGTGCAGCGGATTTTTCGGCAGGGGCAACTTCTGTAGTCGCAGTGGCAGCGGGAGCACCTTCGCCGCGCATTATCGCAGTCAATTTCGCAACCAAATCCGATACATCGATAAGGTCTTCAGGGTCGCCGTTAGCCACGTTGTTAATCATTTGCTCCAGCGAATCGATACATTTGAACAACGTATCGATAATGTCGCCGGTCACCGCAAGCTGTTCTTTGCGCAACATATCGAGCACGTCTTCCATCTCGTGCGTCAATTCGGCAATTTTGTTGTAACCCATTGTCGCCGACATGCCTTTGAGCGTGTGTGCGTTGCGGAAAATTTCATTAAGTATGGACAGATCCTCGGCGTTATCTTCCAAGCCGAGCAAGCCGTCGTTGAGCGATTGCAAATGTTCATGCGACTCGTCGAGAAACATATCCATGTATTGATTGGTTTCCATAAAGTTTCCTCCTTTGTTAGGAACTAGGAACTGGGAACTAGGAAATAGAAAATAATGGTTCCTGATTCTTAGTTCTTGAGCTTTGTAATTATTGAGCTAAGCATTCGTCCAATTTCTTCATTTAAGGACAGTGTTGCTTCAATATCTTCTTGCGCTAAATAATTCAGTCTGACACAGAGTAACAGTTGAGTTTCGACTTCGGCATTTGAACCACGCGCAATGATTAAAAATCTTAAGTAATCTCCCGTGGAAGCTCTCTCGTTGCCTTCCGCTATATTTGAAGGAATGGAGACTGCCGCCCGTCGAAGTTGATTCGTCAGACCGTAAAGTTCATCTTTGGGCAATTTTTTAGTCAGACGATAAATTTCCGTCGTCAAGTCCATTGCCTTTTGCCAAACAATTAAATCCTTATAATGCAAACCGTTCAACTCCTAATTCCTAATTCCTAGTTCCTAGTCCCTATCTCCTTACCGCCTCAACAATAGCTTCGGCAATTTTATTTAAAGGGCGAATTTCGTCGGCAAGCCCCGCTTCAACTACAGCTTTGGGCATACCGTAGACGACGCAACTGTTTTCGTCCTGCGCGATAGAATAACCGCCCGTCGCCTTAACTTTTTTCATGCCCTCGCAACCGTCCGAACCCATGCCCGTCATAATCACGCTGACTAAATCCCTGCCGAATTGCGAAGCCGAATCGAACATGTAATTGACTGTCGGGCGAAGATTGCCTACACGCGGCTCCTGGCTCAAGACAATTTTTCTTTCACCGCCGCCCGCAGGTACAATGCGTAAATGATAATCTCCGGGCGCAATGTACACTTGCCCCGGCTTGATAATTTCGTCGTGTTCTGCCTCCTTGACTGCTATCTCGCTGATTGAATTTAATCTTTCCGCCAATGACTTCGTAAATCCCGCGGGCATGTGTTGAACGATGACGACGCCGCAGGGTAAATTGCGTGGCAGGCGCGTAATTACCGCTTGCAATGCTTGAGGGCCGCCCGTCGATGTCCCGATAACCACAAGTTTTTTCCCTGTGCCGGGAATAATTCTTTTAACGGGTTCAGCTGTCACAGTCGGTCGACCAAACGTCGGTCTTTGTGGAAGGACAAGCCCCGTCCTGCGCTTGACTTCAACTCGACGCGTCGTAGATTCAGCTGTAGTTTTCGGCTGATAGACGAGCGGTTTACTTGCCGCGAAATTTTTTCTGGCACGAGCCTTTGCCGCCATTCGACACTTAGATAAAATTTCGTCCTTAATCGTGTCGATTTTTGAAATGGCTCCGCCCGCCTTGCTGACGAAATCAACCGCTCCCAACGCCAATGCCCGAATCGTTTCATTCGTACCTTTTTGCGTCGTGGAACTTACCATGACGACCGGCAACGGGCATTGCTCCATGATTACCGCCAGCGCGCTCAACCCGTCCATAATCGGCATAATAACATCAAGTGTCAATACGTCCGGCTGAAATTTTTTAACTTTTTCTATGGCGTCTTGACCGTTTACCGCCGTGCCGACAACCTCGAAGTCACTTTGACTTTTGAATAAATCAGAGAGGACTTTTCGCATAAAAGCCGAGTCATCAGCAATCAAAACACGAATCACTTTGGAAGCCTCCCTTTTCAAAACAATTATTAGCTACTATTCGCCCGACTTGCTAAAGTTCCTTCATTGCCGCGCAAAAAAAGTGATTAGTGATTAGAGTGTGTTGAATAAGTTGTCGCTCCCCCGTGACAGATAATGACTTTTGTATTTTTTTATCTACTTTTCTTTGCTTGTCCAAAGAAAAGTAGCAAAAGAAAAGACGCCTCGCAGGGGCGTTAAGTTCTCATAATTCCAACGTTAAGGTTACCCGAAACTAAATGTGTCGCTAACGACGCTTCCTGCGTCGTGGTCGCGACGGCCGTCATCCTTGACGGCCTCTTAAAGTCACATCATCAACACAACCTAACCGCTAAAGATCAATCAAATCAAGCGTAATCTATGTCGATACGTCCGCCGCCGCGAGCAAGTCTTTCCGCAAGGTCGGGATCCATTTTGTCTTCAAGAGTAATTTTTTTCGGTGCAGCAGAATAAATCGGCAGACGGTTTTTGATAAATTGCGTGTCGATATTGCCCGTGCAGAACCATTCGTCGTCGAGGATTTGTTGGTGGAGCGGGACGGTCGTCTTGACAAAATTTCCTTCGCCCTTGAGCATGAACTCATTCAACGCCCGCCGCATAATTCTGATCGCGTCACCGCGTGTCCGCCCGTGAACAATCAGCTTTGCAATCAACGAATCATAGTAAGGCTCAATCGATAAGCCCGCCGTGACACCGCTATCAAATCTGACACGAGGCCCGCTCGGCTCATGAAGGAATTCAATTTTACCGGGCGTCGGCATAAATTTACGGTCGGGATCTTCAGCGTTGATTCTGCATTCGATTGCGTGACCGGTGAATTTAATATCTTCCTGCGTTAAGTTCAAAGGTTCACCGGAGGCAACGCGAATTTGCGTCCGAACTAAATCAATGCCCGTGACGGCTTCGGTTATGCCGTGCTCAACTTGAATACGCGGATTAATCTCCATGAAGTAAAATTCGTTCGTCTTGAGGTCAAGCAAAAATTCAACCGTGCCGATGTTGGAATAGTGGACGCTCTTAGCCGCCTTGACTGCAAGCTTGCCGACACGTTCGCGCATTTCGGGCGTTAAAGCGATAGACGGCGACTCCTCCAAAAGTTTTTGATTGCGACGTTGAATTGAACATTCACGCTCGCCCAAATGAATCACGCTGCCGAAATTATCCGCCACGACTTGAACTTCAATGTGCCGCGAATGTTCGATATAATGCTCAAAATAAAATCTGTTCTGCGTCACGTCGACAAGCCCCAACACGTGCGGAAGTTCATTTTCGTTGCGGACAATGAACATGCCCTTACCGCCGCCGCCGCTTACAGGTTTCAAGATGACGGGGTAGCCGACTTCCGCCGCAGCTTTAATCGCCATAGCATTGCTGGTCAACGGCTCGGAACCTTTCGACATGGGAATTCCTGCCGGAACCATTGAGGCACGCGCCGCGTCCTTATCGCCGACGAGTTTAATGGTTTCGGGCAAAGGGCCAATCCACGTCATGCCCGCATCAACGACCATTTGAGCAAAGTCCGCGTCCTCCGACAAAAATCCGTAACCGGGGTGAACTGCATCAGCCTCGGTAGTTTTTGCCGCGTCAATAATCGCCTCGCGGTTGAGGTAGCTGTCGAAGGCGTCTTCCGTGCCGACACGATAGCGAACGTCGGCAAGTTGAGCGTGCAGAGCTTCTTTGTCCGCGTCCGAATAAATTGCGACGGTCTCAATGCCCAACTCTTGACAGGTGCGAATAACTCGGACGGCAATTTCGCCGCGATTCGCTATGAGGATTCTCCTAATCATAAAATTTCCCCCTCACATCAAGCAATAAAACTTATGCGCGATTATTTTATCATAGGGCAGATTTATATTCAACGGTTTAATTTTCGCAAAAAAAATTCCCCAAAGCAATTTGCTTGAGGGATTTAAATTCAGGGGGGTAGTGGTAAGGAAAAGTTGCTACTCGCCTTTGAGCAAGGCCGCTGATGCCCAAACGTCGGTTGACTCGTAAATAGCTGTGCCCGATACTAAAATGTTCGCGCCGGCCTCACGAAGAGCTTGAGCATTTTCAATCGTAACGCCGCCGTCGACTTCCAACAAACAATCGTAATCGTTTTCGCGGATCATGTCGTGGAGTCGTTTAACTTTGTCGAGGGAATGTTTGAGCAAAGGTTGACCTGATGCGCCGGGAATTGCCGTCATGAGCAGAACAACATCAACGTCGTACAAAAGTTCTTCAATCATGCAAAGGGGCGTCGCGGGATTAAGGGCAACACCTGCCTTTGAGCCGGAACCTTTGATTTTGTGGATGACGCTTTGCGCTTGATCGGTCGCCTCAATGTGGAAGGTGATTAAATCTGCACCGGCCTGCGCGAACTCCTCAATTTTCCGTTCAGGTTGAATGGTCATCAAATGTGCTTCGAGGATTGCGTCAGTGACTTTGCGCAAACTTTTGAGGACATGCGCGCCAACGGTTATGTCAGGTGAGAAAACTCCGTCGCCAACTTCAATGTGGATTTGCTCAATGCCCGCGTCAGTGACGTGTTTAACTTCGTCCGCCAAATGTGCGAAGTCTGCCGACAAGATTGACGCCGCAATTCGCATTTCGGATTTATTGCCTTTCCAAAACATAATTGCTTCTCCTTTGAATCAGCCGCGCGTTTTGCCGCCCGCAACGTTGTAGGTGACGCCGTGAATGTAAGACGCCCTGTCACTTGCCAAGAAAACAACCGCGTCCGCAACTTCGGAGAGCTTGCCGCTGCGTCCGAGAGGAGTAGTTTTGGTTGAGCTGTAGCCTTTGCGCAAATCGTCGACGGTGATTCCGCGAGTGTAAGCAAGTGCCTCTTCATAAGCCAACGTTCTAAGACCGGTCGCCTCCATGATACCGGGAGCCATTCCGACGACGCGGATATTATACTTGCCGAGTTCTTTAGCCCAGCTGCGTGTGAAGCTGTTGACGGCATTTTTCGTTGCGGCATAAATGCTTTGACCTTCGGAGCCTTCAAGGCCGGATTCACTGCTCATGTTGATAATCACGCCGCCGCCCTTCTTAACCATTTCATGACCGACAGCCTGCGCGACGAGGTAAACGCCCTTGATGTTGACGCCGGTAACTTTATCGTAAATTTTTTCGTTGAGTTCGTATTTGCCGTGAGGATCTTTCGGGTCGATGAGCAGACAAGGAATATTAATGCCCGCGTTGTTGACGAGAATATCAATCTTGTCGAAAGTTTCGAGAGCCGTCTTGACCATAGCCTCAACGCTTGCCGCCTCGCAAACATTCGTGATGACGTATTTAACTTTGCCGCTGTTCTCCGTAATGTTAAATTCGGGTTCGTTGGGGTTGAGGTCGCAGACGACGACATTTGCGCCATTGTCGAGGAAAGCTTGAGCGACAGCCTTGCCGATACCTGATGCCGCGCCGGTTACGATTGCAGTTTTGCCTTTGAGGCCGAGCCATGAGCCGTCAGCAACTTTTTTATCTTCCGCCTTGAAAATTTCGATCATGTCGCCGGCCTTGATTGCGGGAACGGGTTTATTTTCGACGTGAACGGAGCCTTCGAGGAGTTCACCTTCGCCGCCGTCAAATTTAATCGTGATGTGTCCGAGGTTCATCAAATTTTTCTGGACTTCGCTGCCGACCTTGAGGATTTTGAATTCAGTGCCCGCGATTTTATAAATGTCGCCGGGTTTAATCATGCCGGTAAGTTCGTTGCCGGTGTGCATAACGCAAGCGTCGCGCAATTCGGGCAGAGCCATTGCCTCATCGAACATGATAATCATATTGGCCGCCGCGATAAAGTCGCTGACTTGTCCGCCGAGTTCGACGATTTTACTTGAATAAATCTTTTCCGCCATTGTATAATTACCTGCCTTTATATTTTTTTCGGCGAGCGTCTAAAATGCGCCCGTCATATTTTTTTGTCTGTAATTATGATTCGTAAAGACCGAAGCTTGCGAGCCATGCGAGGATAACGGATACGGGGCCGGTGATAAATCTTGAATACAACACTGAAGGCACGCCGACTTCGACGGTTTCAGCATCAGCTTCAGCCAAACCAAGTCCGACAGGTACGAAGTCGCAAGCGCATTGAGCGTTGATTGCGAACAGTGCCGGCAATGCAAGGTGCGGAGGAATGTTGCCTTCACCGATTTGAACGCCGATAAGAACACCGATAACTTGAGCGATAACCGCGCCAGGTCCAAGGAACGGTGACAGGAGTGGGAACGAACAAATACATGCCAGAATCACGAGGCCGACAATGTTACCTGCCAGAGGCGAAAGCAAGTTAGCGATAACGTCGCCGATACCGGTACCGAGAATGACGCCGATTAACATTGAGACGAACGCCATAAACGGGAGAATCGTGCGGATAATCGTGTTAATCGAATCGCGGCCGGCTTGATAGAATACGGAGACGATACCGCCCATGAACTGACCGATTTTCGCCATCAAGCTGCCCGAAGATTGCTCCGTAATTTTCTTCGAGGTATCATAGCCGCCCTTTTTGATAGCACTGCCCGAATCACCGGAAGTATCTTTAGCGGGAGCTGCCGCCGGTGCAGGTGCGGGAGCCGCTGAGCCGTCCGCGTAAGAAATGTTATCGGGTTTGACTGCGGAAACGTAAATGTCAGCTTTGATATGATCGGCGAGAGGGCCGGAAGGTCCCGTAGCGTTCAAGTTTATAGTAAAAATTCTTTTCTGGGGATAAATGCCGCAACGAAGTGTACCACCGCAGTCGATAACGACGACGAGAATTTCATCATCAGGCACGCGAGTTTTGAAACCGTCGACGAGTTCGCAGCCTGTCATTTCGGAAAGAGTTTTGGCGACTTGAGACATGACGCCGCCGGTAATGTTGACGACTTTATTGCGTTTAGCGTCAGGAACGAGTGTTAAAGGTCCGCCGAATCCGCCACTGCCGGCTTTGACGACGACAGATTTATAACCGCCGCCGGCCGCAGGTGCCGCACTTGCCGAAGGTACCGAAACGCCTTCCGCGTAAGAAATGTTATCGGGCTTGACTGCGGAAACGTAAATGTCGGCTTTAATATGATCGGCGAGAGGGCCGGAAGGTCCCGTTGCATTCAAATTGATTGTAAAAATTCTTTTCTGGGGATAAATTCCGCAACGGAGAGTGCCGCCGCAGTCAATGACTACTACCAAAATTTCATCATCAGGTACGCGAGTTTTGAAACCGTCGACGAGTTCGCAACCGGTCATTTCCGAGAGCGTCTGCGCGACTTTGGACATGACGCCGCCGGTAATGTTGACGATTTTATTTCTTTTGCCGTCGGGGATAAGTGTCAAAGGTCCACCGAACCCGCCGCTGCCCGCCTTAACGACAACTGCTTTATAATCAGCCATTTCAAATCCTCCTCAAGCTATCAAGCCGTCTTTAAAGTCTTGCTCAACGAAATACCTTGCTGCTTCTGGACGTAAGCCGTGCAAAAGTCTGTTACCCAGCCGCGCAGGAAGTTAATCACGATACCGATAAGCAAGTAACGAAGTGCAAGGTCGATGTGATTCAATCCGAGAGTGGTGATACCGTTTGCAACGCCGAGATAAACGAACAATTCGCCGGGGTTGATGTGCGGGAACATGCCGTTAAGCGTGTGGCAACTTCCGGAGGCACTTGCATAATAGCTGGGCTTGTAGAATTCGGGCAAAAATTTTCCGAGTGAAAGTGTCATCGGGTTGCAGAAAAAGAATGTTCCGATAACCGGCAGGACAATGTAGCGTGAAAGGGGATTGCCCGCGCAGACGCCTGCGAATTTTTCGATGCGTTCGTTACCGATCATTTTAACGATTGCGTTCATGGCGACGAGCAGGACTATCAGCGTCGGAATAATTCCGCTGACCCAGCCCGCCAAAGTTTCACCGCCGCGATTGAAAAGCCCGATAAAGGCTTGGGCGAAAGATACCATTGTGTCCATAAAATTCCCTCCTAAAAAACCTTGAATAAATCTATAGATTAAGATTGAAGACTGCGCGCTTAGCCTTCAACCGTTAATCTCAACCTGCCGCCAAATTTCCTTCGGCCTTCATGAGTTTATAGCTTTCATATTCCTGTTGAGCGGAGATAACCGCAGTAGTTTGCTGTCTGGAAAGTTTCATAGACTTGCAGAGGTCTTCGCTAAGTTCAAAGAGCGTCAAGCCGTTGAAGTGTTCAAATGGGCTGAAGCCTGCAAAAACTGTTCGACCTTCCATGATTTCGCCGCGAATGATTCTGCACTCGTCGTCGATAATGAACAGCACTAAAACTCCCGCCATAAAATGTCCGCGAGCACGTCCGATTGCCACGCGACCTTCCTGCCGCAATTCCCTGATATGATTGTTGAACTTTTTAAATTGCCGGAAGCCCAAAACAGTCTGCGCTATCCAAACGACGACTGCGGCGGCTACGAAATATCCCAACATGTCGAAGCCCTCCCTACTCGTTGAGCATAATTTTAGCGGTTTGTTCGTCGGTGATGAGGACGTTAATCGCTTGACCTTTGCACGCGCCCATAATCGCCGGAACTTTTTCACGCGACGCCGCCATTCCGATTGAGTAATTTAAATTGCGGAGCGTGTCGAGGTCGACGCCGATAATCCTGTCAGAGAAATCCGTTTTGACTTCGCGACCGTTCTTGTCGTAAAAGACCGAACAAATTTCACCGACGGTTCCCGTCCGCGACAAACTTTCAATCGCTTGACGCCCAAATTCACCCATCCAAACCAAGTTGGAAGATTTAACCGGTGCGCCAATGCCGACGAGACCGATATCAAGTTTCGTCCAGAAGTTTGAAATTTTTTCGTAGTTGGCGTCCTGGACGATAGCATTTCTGATTTCAGCCGTGCGAGTGATGACGGGGGCGTAAATGTAATGGCAACGTCCGCCGAATGCCCGTGCCAATTCGTAGCAGAGTGTGTTGACGTGCAGTTCACTGTCGATATTTTCGGGGCCGCCGTCGAGCGGAACAAAATCTGCGTCTATTTGCGGAACTTTGGAGTTTTGAGCGTGGCGAGTGAGTTCGCGAATTGACGTTCCCCACGCCAGCCCGATAACTTGATTGTTGTCGACAATGCGGCGCAGAAGTTGCAATCCCGCGCGACCCATTGACTGTTTGACGGCGAGGAGATCATAACTTCGCGGAACGATAAAACATTCCTTAAGCCCGAAACGTTTTTCCATAGCCGATTCAATGTCCTCAAAATTTTCATTGGCAACGGTTATGGTGACAATGCCTTGGTCGAGAGCACGCTTTAAATGTTTGCTGATAGTCGTGCGTTCAACGCCGAGACGTTTTGCAATTTCGGTTTGTTTCATGTGTTCGAGGTAGTACATTGTCGAGACTTTGATTAAAATTCTCCTCTCAACCGGTGTCATCTGATTTCCTCCTCCCAAAAAATTTTCTATCCTATGTTGGCGTGATTGTAAAAGAAATTTTGTGGCGCGACAAGACTTTTGAGCAGATTAAGCCCGATTTTGAGGCAAAAAAATAAAAATCGCCTTTCGATTGTCACATTTGAGCAACTAACAGCGATTTTGCAGATTTGCAAGATTGCCTGTCACACACTCGGCGCAGAAAAAATTTTTTCCATTGTGGACATTTTCGGGCGCGTATTTATGCCGTTGTAAAATTTTGTCTGCAGACACAACGGACGCTGCGCAAGGTGTTTTTCTTGCCAAAAGTCATAGCGGCATTTACAATTCAATATAGGATCAATCAATGTTTCAGTTGTCAGCTAACAGCTAACAGCTAGTTTTGGAGGTGTTATCCATGCAAGAGGCGATGCAAAAATTCGGTCGCTTCCTAAGCGCAATGGTCATGCCAAATATCGGCGCGTTCATTGCTTGGGGCTTTATCACAGCACTCTTTATCCCGGCAGGCTGGATTCCAAATGAGACTCTGGCGGAATTAGTAGGACCTATGGCAAAATGGCTCTTGCCGCTGTTAATCGGATTCACGGGCGGCGAAGTCGTCAACGGTCACCGCGGCGGTGTCGTAGGTGCAATCGCTACGGCCGGCATTATCGTCGGCACAGATATCCCGATGTTTATGGGCGCAATGATTATGGGTCCTATCGGCGGTATCGCGATTAAAAAATTTGATGAGGCCGCTCAAGACTCAATCCCCGGCGGCTTTGAAATGCTCGTCAACAACTTCTCGGCGGGCATTATCGGCGGTATCTTGGCTTGCGTCGCAGTCGTATTCGTCGGCCCGATTGTATCTTCTGTCACGGACGGACTTGCCTCGGCAGTCGGTGCAATCGTCAGCGCAGGACTTTTACCGCTCGTTTCAATTCTGGTTGAGCCTGCAAAAATTTTGTTCCTCAACAACGCAATCAACCACGGCGTATTCACTCCCCTCGGTATGCAGCAAGCTCAAGAAGTCGGCAAATCGGTTTTCTTCATGATTGAATCAAACCCCGGCCCCGGCTTAGGCGTACTGCTTGCATATTCACTCTTCGGCGTCGGCAACGCTAAAGGTTCTGCCCCCGGCGCAGTTATCATTCACTTCTTCGGCGGTATTCACGAAATTTATTTCCCCTACGTCCTCATGAAACCCGCGCTGATTCTTGCAGTCATGGCGGGCGGCGTAACCGGCGTTTTCACCTTGACGCTTCTCAACGGCGGTCTCGTAGCTCCGGCAGCTCCCGGTTCATTTATCGCTATCATGGCTATGACGGCTCCCGGCGCGTACTTCGCTAACATTGCGGCAGTTGCGGCGGCGGCAGGTGTAAGTTTTGCAGTCAGTTCAATTTTCATCAAGGCGACGGCTAAATCTGACGCTGAAAAGGAAGATGCTCTCGAAGCGGCTCAAGCCAATATGAAAGCTATGAAGGCGGCCTCGAAGGGTCAAGCTGTCGAAGGTGAAAAGCAGGTCGAAGGCAAGGACATTAAATTCATCGTCTACGCTTGCGACGCCGGCATGGGTTCAAGTGCATTGGGCGCGGCTGCTCTCCGTAAAAAACTCCACAAAGACGGCTACAAAAATATTACGGTTAAAAACTTTGCAATCGGCAATATTCCCAAGGACGCTCAAATCGTCGTCTCTCACGAAAAACTTGCCGAACGTGCAAGGGCTGACTCTCCGCAAGCCGAACACATTTGGGTTAAAGACTTCACCAACAACAACGTCTATGATGTCATCAGCGAACGTCTTAAGGGCGGCGGAATTTCTGCACCTGCTCCCGATGCCAGCGGTGCTGAAGAAGAAGCCGGTCCGACTCTCAAAGAAGGCGTCCTGCTCAAAGAAAACGTCAAAGTCGGCTTGAAGACCGTTTCTAAGGAAGAGGCCATCAAAGCTGCGGGCGAATTGCTTTTCAAGAGCGGCTACGTTGAAAAGGAATATATCGAGGGCATGTTGGCTCGCGAACGTGACATTTCAACCTATATCGGTCAAGGCATTGCGATTCCTCATGGCGAAAACGCTGTTAAAAAGCACGTCATCAAAACTGGTTTGGTCGTCATGCAATATCCGCAAGGCGTAAAATTCTCCGACGAGAACACCGCGCACTTGATTGTCGGTATCGCGGGCAAGGGTGATGATCATTTGGCGATTATCGCGAACCTTGCGACGATTACAATGGAATATTCCGAGGAAGATTTGCAGAAAGCTTACACGACGAAAGATCCGCAAGTTCTCTTCGACATGTTCACGAAGGGTTGAGCTGTTAGCTGCTAGGATTTTTCCTTAAAGCTAACAGCTAGAAGCTCAAAGCTAAAAGGTGATTGAAATGATTTCGTACAAAAAATTTTTGGCAACATTGGCAGCAGTAACTTGCTTAACATTCGGTGCACAGGCTCAAGCTGCAGATTATCCTTCGGAAGCGGAAGTCATTCAAAAGCTCACCGAAGTTGAAGGCGTAATATTCCCCGTCGGCAATCCCAACGTCAACTACGAAAAATATTTCACCGGCAGAACTTACCTTGCGCCGCTCACGTCAGGTCAATCAATGGGCGTCGCCAATGTCACGTTTATTGACGGCGCGCACACTTTCTGGCATATTCATCACGGCAGCTGTCAAATTCTCGTCACGGAGTCGGGCGCAGGTTACGTTCAGATTTGGGGACAAGATCCCGTTGAGCTTACACCCGGCGTAGTCTTCACGGTACCCGAAGGCGTCAAACATTGGCACGGCGCGGCTCCCGGTAAAATGATGCAACATTTATCAATAATGCAATCCAATTCGGAAGTTTCGACGGAATGGCTTGAACCCGTCGACGAAAAATTTTTTAAGAAACTCAAATAGGAGGTCTTGACATGAAAAAGGCTGTACACTTCGGCGCGGGCAATATCGGTCGCGGATTTATCGGGCTGCTTTTAAGTCAGGCGGGCTATCATGTGAGCTTTGTTGACGTGGCCGCACCGCTCGTCGACGACATTAACACGCTCGGCAAGTACAACGTTCAGATTTTCGGCGAGGCTGATAAAACTCTCGTCGAGAACGTCAGCGCAATCAACAGCAATGAAAATCTTGACGCCCTGCTTGACGCAATCGTTGAGGCGGATATTGTCACGACGGCTATCGGCCCGAACATTTTAAAATTCATCGCACCCAATATCGCCAAAGGTCTCACCAAACGCGTTGCCGTCAACAAAACGCCGCTCAACATCATTGCTTGCGAAAACATGGTCGGCGGCTCAACCGTGCTGAAAAATTTCGTCTATGAAAATCTCGCCGACGACGTTAAACCCGAAGTTGCAAAGCTTATCGGCTTCCCTGACGCGGCAGTTGACAGGATTGTTCCGCTCCAAAAGAATGACGAAAAACTTTTGGTCAAGGTCGAACCTTACGCCGAATGGGACGTTGACTCCAAAGGCGTCGTCGGAGAAATTCCCGCGATTAAAGGCATGACGCTCGTCGACAATCTCGGCGCGTACATTGAACGCAAACTGTTTACCGTCAACACGGGGCACGCGTCAATCGCTTACCTTGCCTATCAAAAAGGCTTGCCCGACATAAGCTCCGCCATGCAAGATGATGAAATTGTTGCAGCGGCTCGCGCAGTGTGGGCTGAAACGTCTGCGCTTTTGATTGATAAGTACAACTTCGATCCCTTCGTTCATCAAAAGTACGTCATGACGACTGAAAATCGTTTCAAGAATCCTAACTTGAGCGACGAAGTTACACGCGTGGCTCGCGGTCCGAAACGTAAACTTTCTGCCGCAGATCGTCTCGTATCGCCGGCAACTCAACTCCTCGAACGTGGCAAAACTCCCAACGCCCTGGCAAAAGTTATCGCCGCCGCTCTGAAGTTCGATTACGCCGACGATAAAGAGGCCGTCGAAGTTCAAGACTTCATCAAGGCGAATGGCATTGACGCCGCGATAACTCATTTCACGGGCGCGACTTCTGATTCAAAACTTTTCGCGCTCATCAAAGCCAACCTCTGATAATTTTCCGACACTTTTCCTTACCACAACCCTGAAAAAAATTATCCCCCGCCGAAATTGACGGGGGAATTTTTTTTGCGTGCGAACGATTGAAATTTTCTCCGAAAACGTTTGAGCGCGGTGACGAATTGAAAAATTTCAACGATTAATCGCGACCGCTGTTTGTCAACTTTTTAAAAGTTGCCCCCGCCGAAAATGACGGGGGAATTTTTTGTGAATTGTTGCGCGATTAAATGAGAACTTCCTCTTCGGGAATTTCATCCCACTTGATGCCGAAAATTTTTGTGAGCAATTCTTCAGCGTTCGAGGCTTCAACGTCCGCGCTCTTGAAGACTATCGGCATACCGTCTTCGGGCGGCTCAGCTTCAGCCTTAGCTTTCTCCTCTGCAGCTTGTTGTCTTTCAGCGGCCTTTTCCTTAGCCTCTTCCAAACGTTTTTGCTGTTCGGCGGAAAGCTTTTCGAGTTGCGCCCAAACTTTCATGTTGCCATCGTCGTCGATTGAAACGCCGAGTTGCGAGAATTTCACGCCTTCGCCCAAATCTTTTTCTGAAAGATCTTTGAGCATATCGACGGCACTGTTGACTTGCCCCATAGCCTTTTGAGCGTAATCCTCATCGGCTGCCATTTTCTCAATCTCTTCGGCCGTGAACATTACGGAATATTCCTTGGTGCTGCCGACCGTCTTAGAGGCGTCCATGTCGTTGGAGATGATGAAGTCGTAGTTGCCGTATTTTTTGCGGAGATTTTCCAAATAGCTTTGAGC
>JAFRSO010000075.1 GCA_017427545.1 Selenomonadaceae bacterium | reverse complement strand
GAATAAGCCCCTGCGAGGTGTCCTTTCTTTTGCTACTTTTCTTTGGACACGCAAAGAAAAGTAGATCTAAAATACAAAGATCATAACCCGCCACGGAATATTATTCAACTCTCCCTACTTCCCGGTTCCTAACCTCACTACTCGCCGATAATGCGGACTTCGGGCGTGAGTGTGACGCCGTGAGCCTCGCAAACTCTGCGCTTGACTTCCTCAATCAAAGTCAAAACGTCTTCGGCTGTCGCGCCACCTGTATTCACGACAAAGCCCGCGTGTTTTTCCGAGACCATCGCCCCGCCGATTTTTAAGCCCTTTAAGCCCGTCTTATCAATCAATGTTCCCGCGAAATGTCCTTTAGGTCGTTTGAATGTCGAACCGGCACTGGGCATGTCAAGCGGCTGTTTACTCTCGCGACGTTCCGTGAAGTCCGCCATTTTATTTTTGATGTCGTCGACGTTGCCGCGCTGCATAATCAATTCAACTTCGCAGATCGCGCAGCCATTCTCCTGAAAAATGCTGTGGCGATAATGCAAATCCAATCCGCCGCCGCTGAACTCGACAAAATCCCCGCCGCGTGTGACAGCTTTGACGCCTGCAATAACATTTTTCATTTCGCCATCATACGCGCCCGCGTTCATGAAAATTGCCCCGCCGATACTGCCCGGTATGCCGCAAGCAAATTCCAAACCCGTCAAGCCGTTTTCCGCCGCAAAAATTGAAACGTCCCGAAGTTTTGCACCGGCGCAAGCGTTGAGCCTTTGACCTTCGCAACGCATCTTGCCGAAAAATTTTTCCGTGAATTTTATGACGACGCCGCGAATCCCTTTGTCACGTACCAAAACATTTGAGCCGTTGCCGAGAATGACGCAAGGTAAGCTGAACAATTCGACCAGCTTAAAAATCTTCGAGACTTCTTCCGCGCTTGACGGGAAAATCAAAACGTCCGCGTCGCCACCGATTTTAAACGTCGTATGCTCCCTCATCGGCGCGTGAAAAATGAATTGCTCCGCCCGCAAAAATTTCTGAAGCTGTCCGCCAAAAGTTTCTTCCCAAAGCATTGAGACCCGCCCCTTAAACTTTCAAGACGGCTCCGGTTGAGGCGGAAGTCGTGAGTTTTGCGTAGCGGGCAAGATAGCCGGTTTTAATCTTCGGTTCAGGCTTCGTCCACGCTGCGCGACGTTTGGCAAGTTCATCGTCTGAAACTTCAAGTTCAAGCTTGCGGTTGGGAATGTCAATGAAAATTTTGTCGCCGTCATGAATCAGCGCGATAACTCCGCCCTCCATGGCTTCTGGGGAAATGTGACCAATGCACGCGCCTTGACTTGCGCCGCTGAATCGACCGTCCGTTATCAAGCCGACTTTCAAGCCTGCACCCGTGATAGCCGCCGTGGGATTCAACATCTCCTGCATACCGGGACCACCCTTGGGACCTTCGTATCGAATAACAACAACGTCGCCGTCGTGAATTTCGCCCGCCATAATCGCGTTAATCGCGGCCTCTTCCGAATCAAAACATTTCGCCGCACCCCTGTAAACGAGCATGTCTTCACTGACTGCCGATGCCTTGACAACCGCGTAATCGGGGCAGAGGTTACCTTTCAAAATCGCAATGCCGCCCGTAGCGCGATAGGGCTTGTCGACCGTGTGAATCACGTCGGGGCGAGTAATTTTAGCGTCCTTGATTCTGTCAGCCAAAGTTCCCGTGACTGTCAGCGCGTCAAGGTTGAGCAAATTTTTCTTGGACAACTCGTTCATGACAGCGTTAATGCCGCCGGCCTCATCAAGGTCTTGCATGTGATGATTGCCCGCGGGGCTGAGCTTGGTTATATAAGGTGTCCGCGCAGAAATTTCGTCGAAGAGCGTCGCGGGGATTTTAATGCCGCACTCGTTTGCAATCGCCGTGAGGTGTAAAACCGTATTCGACGAACCGCCAATGCCCATGTCAACGGTTATGGCGTTCTCGAAAGCCTTCAGCGTCAAAATATCTCGCGGACAAATATTTTTCTCGATAAGCTCCATGATAATTTTGCCGGCGCGTTTTGCAAGGATAAATCTGTCGCCGGTATAAGCCGCGGGAATTGTGCCGTTGCCGGGAAGAGCCATACCCAATGCCTCGCTCAAGCAATTCATCGTATTTGCCGTGAAAAGTCCCGCACATGATCCGCAACTCGGACAGGCGTGCGCTTCAAGGTCAGTCATTTCCTCCGCAGACATTTTACCCGCCGCGAATTTTCCTGCCGCCTCAAATGCTTGACTGACGCTGATATCTTTGCCGTGAAAACGTCCTGCCAACATCGGGCCGCCGCTGACGATTATCGCGGGAATATTCAACCTTGCCGCCGCCATCAACATACCCGGAACAACTTTATCACAGTTCGGAATCAAAATCAGTCCGTCAAAACCGCTCGCCATAGTCACCGCTTCGATTGAGTCGGCAATAAGTTCACGGCTCGCCAAAGAATATTTCATGCCCGTATGACCCATTGCAATTCCGTCACAAACGCCAATAGCGGGAAATTCGATTGGCGTACCACCTGCCGCAGCAACTCCCAACTTCGCGGCCTCGGTTATCGATTTCAAATGCATATGGCCGGGGATAATCTCGTTGAAAGAATTACACACGCCGATTAGCGGGCGGTTGAGTTCGTCGACGCCGTAGCCGTTCGCGTGAAATAAACTTCTGTGAGCACAACGCGTTGCACCTTTTTTTACAATGTCACTTCTCATCTTAAAAACTCTCCTTGAAAAAATTTCGGAAAAATTTTACAGCATTTGTCAACGGCTTGCAACGAAAATTTTTCCGTCAAGAATATTTCATGACGACGCCGCGAATCATATCGCCAACTCTTTTTGTATGGTCGAGAGCCTCTTCAACGTCCTCCAAAATATCTTTCCACTTGATGAGGTGAATGACTGCGCGACTGGCACCATGTTCTTTGGAAGCCTCAACTGCCTCGTCGAAAAGAATGCCGATGTCAGCCCGATAAATCAAATCGCCGCGACTTTCATTGTCGGAAACTTTGTGGACGGCTTCGAGAATTTCTTTCTGATTTTTTTTCACGTCGGAAAGAAGCTCGAAGGCATTAACCAATTCGGTCGTGCTGTCGAGTAAAAGTTTCGTCAAGGCGTGTGAACGTTTCGTCGAGTGCCCCGCGTGATACATGATTATCCGCTGCAACGCGCCCTGCAACATGTCAACGCCCTTGTCGAGTTCGTTGGCGATTGCGTAAATGTCCTCGCGGTCAATCGGCGTTATGAAACTCAAATTCAGCTTGTTGATAATTTTTTCGTTGACGGCGTCGGCTGATGATTCAAGCCCTAAAATTTCTTCGATGCGTTCGAGCGATTGATTGGGGTCTTTAATCACGTCGTCGAGCAAAACCGCTCCGAGATGAAAAAATTTTGCGTTCTCCAAAAACAGGTCGAAAAACTCTGTGTCCTTCCGAGAAAAATTAAACATTATTACGCTCCTTTCAGTCGCTTAGGAACTAGTAATTAGGAACTGGGAACTAGTAGGGATTAGTTTTCTAGTTCCTAGTTCCTCAATTAAACCACGTCATGACTTCTTGAGCTGCGCCGCGCAAGCAAAATAAAATCGTTCTGTCGCCCGGCAAAAGAATTGTGTTGCCGTTGGGAATGGCCGCCTTATTTTTCCGAACGTAAGCACACACCAAACACGATTTCGGCAAGCGAACGTCCATTAATTTTTTCCCCGCAACTTTCGCGCCGCTCTGAACGATGACTTCAACAGCCTCCGCCCGCGCACCTTCCAAAATCGAAACGCTCACAACTCCGCCGCGCCTCACAAATGCCAAAACCTCGCTTGCCGATAAAAGCCTGGCCGAAATCACAATGTCAATCCCGACCTTTTCAATCAAGTCCGCGTATTCGGCTCGATAGACACGCACGACAGTTTTTTTCGCGCCGAGATGTTTCGCCAGCAACGCTATCATCAAATTCAACTTGTCGTCTTCCGTCAAGCAAACTACCACGTCCGCCGAAGCTACTCCCTCCTGCGCCAGCAAGTCAACGTTCGTACCGTCGCCGTAAATCGCAATGCTGTTGCCGCTCAAAAGTTGCGCCATATCCTCGCAACGTTCGCGATCCTTCTCAACGACTTTGACATTGACGCCCGCTTGAATCAGCATGACCGCCAAAGTTCGACCGATTCTCCCCGCGCCGATTATCAGAACTCGTTCCAATTTTCTTGAATTGCGCTGAACAAAATTTGTGCTGAATTTTTCTATAGCGTCGGGGAAGCCGATAAAATACG
The DNA here is from genome assembly GCA_017427545.1 of Selenomonadaceae bacterium. Taxonomy (GTDB): domain Bacteria; phylum Bacillota; class Negativicutes; order Selenomonadales; family Selenomonadaceae; genus Quinella. Next base: position 5,124 of record JAFRSO010000075.1, on the reverse strand, counting down.
CGTTGTCGTCAACCTGCAACGAATCATCACCATGAGGAATTATCATTTGATGGTCGCGGAAAATCAAACCTGCCAATACTCCTTCCGGCAACCTCAACTTTTTAAACGGCGTGTCGATATATTTACTCTCTTTGCGGATTTTCACTTCAAACAGCCGAACTTTTCCGCCCGCAAACTCGTCCACGTCCAAGGCCGCCGGCGTCATCAAGATTCGATAAATTTCATGCGCCGCTATCATTTCGGGGTTGAGCATCAAATCAATATCGAAATTTTTTTTGAGATAATCTTTCGCCTCGCTGATAAATTGCATGTCACGGATTCGGGCTATCGTATGCTTAATGCCGTGCTTTTTGGCAAGAATACAGGCAACCATATTAACTTCGTCAATGTCCGTAACCGCAATGAAAACGTCCGCGCCATTAACGTCGGGATCGTCCATCGTTATCGGGCTGGCACCGTTGGCGGCAATCGTCAGCACGTCCAATGTATTTTTCACGGCGGTTAATTGGCTCTCTTCGCGGTCGATAACCACAACTTCAATTTGCTCATTGCTCAAAAGTTCGGCGATAGTATAACCGAGCTTGCCCGCGCCGACAATTACCACGCGCATTTAAATCACTTCCTATTCACGCCACTCAAATTCAAGACCGCCGATATGAACGCTCATACCTTCCTTAATGCCGCGTGCTTTAAGCAGGGCGTCAATATTTTTCATGCGCCAAATAAATTGAAATCGCCTCAAACCTTCCGAGTTATCAAAATTTGTCATGGCAACGATTTTTTCAAGATTTTTGTTGCGGACGATAAATTCCGCCGCATCATTGCGCTCAATAATAACGGGGTCGTCTTCCTTGTCCACGTCGAAAACTTTCACGGCGTCTTCAATCGGCTCAACAACTTTGCCAAGCTCCTCAAGTTGATTGCCGACGAAATTTATCAGCGCGTCCAAATTTTCATGAGCGGCCGCAGATATCGCGAAAAATTTTATTCCCTCTTGAGCGGCAAGTTTTTCAAGGGCGGGAAGATTTTCTGCGGCTTGAGGTAAATCAATTTTGTTGGCGACGAGAATTTGAGGACGCTTGGAAAGTTTTTCGCTGTAGCGTTTCAACTCGACGTTAATTTTCTTGAAGTCCTCAACGGGATTTCTGCCGTCAACAGCCGCCGCGTCCACGATATGCAAAATTAATTTCGTCCGCTCAATGTGCCGCAAAAAATCATGCCCCAAACCTACACCGTCAGCCGCGCCCTCAATCAGTCCGGGAATGTCCGCCATAACGAAAGATTTTTCATAGCCGAGACTTACGACGCCTAAAACCGGTACAAGCGTCGTGAAGTGATAGTCGGCGATTTCGGGACGGGCTGAACTCACTGCGGCTATCAAACTCGACTTGCCGACGCTGGGATAGCCGACAAGTCCAACGTCCGCCAAAAGTTTCAGCTCTAATAAAAGCTCGCGACTTTCACCCGGCTCACCGAATTCAGCAAAAGTCGGTGCACGCCTCGACGCCGATTTAAATTTTGCATTGCCGCGACCGCCTCGACCGCCTTTAGCAACAATCGCGCGCTGTCCGAGTTCAGTCAAGTCCGCTAAAATTTCACCGGTCTCCGCATCTTTAACCAGCGTGCCTTGCGGAACTTTTATAACGCAATCTTCCGCGCCTCGACCGAATTGTTTTTTGACATCACCACTACCGCCGTTGCCCGCCGTAAATTTTCGATTGTACCTGAAATTAAGCAGCGTGTTGACATTTTCATCAACCTCAAGGACAACATCACCGCCCTTGCCGCCGTCACCACCATCAGGGCCGCCCTTCGGCACAAATTTTTCTCGTCGGAAGGAAGATTTGCCGTTGCCGCCATCACCCGCCCTCACGCTGATTTTGCTCCTGTCAATGAATTGCATTTATCGATCCTCCAAAATTTTATCAATCTCCGTGAAAAGTTCGGCGACAAGTTCACTTTCGGGCACTTTGCGGACGATAACGCCTTTGCGGAAAATAATTCCCTCACCGTCAGCACCGGCAATCCCAACATCAGCCGTTCGAGCTTCGCCGGGGCCATTGACTACGCAACCCATAACTGCAACCGTCAGCGGCTGTTTGATTGATGAAATTTTCTCCTCAACCTGCGCAGCGATAGCGGGTAAATCAATCTTAGTGCGCCCGCAAGTCGGACAAGCTATCAAAGTTACTCCGCCGTCACGAAGACCGAGCGATTTTAAAATTTCCTTGGCAACCTTGACTTCAACAACGGGATCACCGGTCAACGATACGCGGATTGTGTCGCCGATACCTTCCGCCAAAAGTGCGCCGATACCTACCGCCGATTTTATCACGCCGCTATTGACTGTACCCGCCTCCGTTATGCCCAAATGCAACGGGTAATTTTTCGCCGCGCTCATCAATCGATATGCCGCCAAAGTCAACGGCACGTCGTGAGCCTTGAGAGAAATTTTTATGTCGAAAAATTCTTCCGCCTCCAAAATTTTCACATGCTCCAAAGCCGACTCAACCAATGCTTCGGGAGTTGCACCGCCGTATTTTTGCAGGAGCTTGCGACTTAATGAACCTGCATTGACGCCGATACGAATCGGAATTTTTTCAGCCCGCGCAGCTTTGACGACTTCTCGAACATGAGCCGCGCCGCCGATATTGCCGGGATTCAACCTCAACGCCGCCACGCCTTGAGCAATGGATTCAAGCGCAAGTTTATAATCGAAATGAATATCCGCGACAATCGGCACGTCGACAGCTGAAATAATTTTGTCCAAAGTTTTTGCCGCTGCCATATCGGGAACGGCAACTCTTACAATGTCGCAACCCTCCTGCGTCAGCCGCTGAATTTGTTCGACAGTCGCCGCCGCATCATGAGTTTTGGTATTGGTCATTGATTGGATACTGATTGGCGCACCGCCGCCGATTTTTATTTTGCCGACAGAAATTTGCCGCGTAATTTTCCTTTCAAACATTTTACCACTCCTTTTCGCTAAAAAAAAGGCGGAGGCTTTCACCTCCGTCTTGGTTCGTTGCTTAAAAATTATTTTTTATCTTCATATCTCACCTCCCGATTGCGATAATTGGTGGCTATCGCAGGTTATTTGCCGTCGAGCATGGTTGCGGGGACAACCTGTCGACCCTGTGGCGTTTATGTGTTTAATTGGGATTTACGGGAATTATATTACCGGATAATTAGAGGATTATTAGAACAAGATTAATTTTTTTGTCTGAGTGTCGGAAAAAAATCTTGCTCCCGAAAACATAGCCACTTAACTATGTCAATATGATTTTGACAAACCTCACGGTTTTGCCTTACTGCTTCAACGTGTCCGCTTAGTCGAAACTACCGACGTTTGCTTAACTCCACAGTCGTAAATTCCCGACAAGTAATCGGTATTTGTGCCGGCCGGTTCAGCCGACGAAGGAATTTTAGAATCTTTAAACCCTATTGTCAACATTTAATTTGCTGTTGTTAATTCCCGTGACCTAACTGTAGCAGAAAACATTGCCGTTTGCAAGTCACTGTAAAAAATTTTTTATGTGGTTTTCAGTGTGTGAAAAAATATTGTATTCAAGGCGGCGCAAGCTTGAAATTATCCTGCGCGACTAATATAATATGCGGCGGTTATTAAAGCCAAGACTGTTTGAAAGGATGAATTGAAGTGGCAAACGTCGACAAGGAGGCACTCGCCCTACATAAAACTAATCACGGCAAGCTTGAAGTTCGGAGCAAAGTGCCGCTGAAGACAAATAAAGATTTGACTCTCGCTTATACACCGGGCGTCGCAGCTCCCTGTCTTGAAATAAAAGATGACTTCGATAAAATTTACGACTACACGAACCGCGGCAATCTCGTTGCAGTCGTCACGAACGGCACGGCGGTTTTAGGTTTGGGCGATATTGGTGCGGGCGCAGGTCTTCCCGTCATGGAAGGTAAAGCGATTCTGTTTAAAGGCTTCGCGGGCGTCGATGCGATTCCCATTTGCCTCAACACAAAAAGCGTCCCCGAAATTATTAAGACTATTCAGCTTATGGCTCCCAGTTTCGGCGGCATAAATCTTGAGGATATTAAAGCTCCCGAATGTTTCGACATTGAGCAGGCCTTGAAAGATTCGGTTGATATTCCGGTCTTTCACGACGACCAACACGGTACGGCGATTGTCGTTGCGGCGGCATTGATTAATGCACTTCGACTCGTCGGGAAAAAATTCGAGGATATTAAAGTTGTCGTCAATGGCGCAGGTGCCGCGGGTATGGCGATAACTTATCTGATTCAAAAGATGGGCGCAAAAAATGTTATGCTCTGCGATTCAACTGGCGCAATTTATGAGGGTCGCGGCAAGGGCATGAATCCTTACAAGGATCAAATCGCCGCCGTTACCAATTTCGATAAAGAGGCCGGTCAACTCGTCGATATTATTCACGGCGCGGATGTTTTTATCGGCGTGTCGAAGGCAAATCTTCTGTCTGTGGAAATGGTCAAGTCCATGAATAAAGACGCGATTATTTTGGCGATGGCCAATCCCGTCCCCGAAATTATGCCCGACCTTGCAAAATCGGCAGGTGCTCGCGTGGTATGTACGGGGCGCAGTGATTTTCCGAATCAGGTAAACAATCTGCTTGCCTTCCCCGGAATTTTTAGAGGCGCGCTTGATGTTCGGGCGACTGATGTCAACGAAGAAATGAAAATTGCGGCGGCTTATGCGATAGCTTCACTCGTCAGCGATGATGAACTTAACGAGGAACATGTTATCACGACGCCTTTTGATGAACGCGTTGCCCCGACAGTTGCAGCGGCCGTTGCCAAAGCAGCTCAAACTTCCGGCGTCGCTCGCAACAAAACCATTACTCCCGAAGAAGTTGCTCAACATACGCGGGAACTTCTTAGGAACTAGGAACTAGGAACTAGGTTTTTAACTCCTACCTCCTACCTCCTAACTCCTAACTGATAAAAGTGCTCGTAGTCCAGCGGATAGGACGTAAGCCTCCGGAGCTTGAAGCGTGGGTTCGACTCCCGCCGAGCACACCAATTTAGTGATTAGTCGTTAGTGATTAGTTGTTAGAAAAATTTTTACAACTATAGCTGTCGTTAAAAATAAAAGCGGTTCCGATTAATTTCGGAGCCGCT
>JAFRSO010000074.1 GCA_017427545.1 Selenomonadaceae bacterium | reverse complement strand
TTCCCGCCGTCCGACAGTAGTGGAGCTTGTCCGCCAAATTTTTATCCAAGCCCGCGTTTGAAATCAGCTCAAACAAATTATCGGACGCAGATTTATTTTCCGCCGCATAAACCCACTTGATAGCCGCGTCAACCGCCGTCCTGACCAGCTTAACGCAAGAGTCGTAAGAATTTCTGAAGGCCTTCTCCGCGTCAATGCAGTCTTTGGAAAAATTGCGATATTCGGGCTTGTCGTTGAGGAAAGAAAAATTATTCAAGTACTCACCTCCCAATTATCTCGGAGTATTTTTAATCTGCTCGTGGAAGAAAAAATTCACAATGACGGGCGGGGCATCGAAGTCCCTTTGCATGTCGTCACGGTTGCGGACGTATTCCAAATGATTTTTCGCGGCGTAATCTTCAACAATTTTATGCAACTCGAACCAGTAGCCCAAATTTTTCTTGTGATAAATTTCGTTGTAGAGCGGCAAAAGTTTCGGATATTTTTCTCGGACGTATGCAAAAATTTTCGGCTTGAAGTTCCCGCGAAGATTCAAATTCTCCAGCCAAACGAGATTGCAAAAATTTTTCGCCGCGTAGATAATCGCGACAACATCAGTTATGCCGGGGAAAATCGGCGAGATAAAACACGTCGTCCTAATTCCCGCCTCATGTAAAATTTTCATTGCCGCAAGCCGACGTTCAATCGAAACGGCCTTGTCCATGTCGTCCTTAAAATTCTCGTCAAGGGTATTTATGCTGAAGCCGACGCGAATATTTTTGAACGTCCTAATCAAGTCGAGGTCGCGGAGAATCAAATCGGATTTCGTCTGCAAGCTTAAGTTTATATCAACGCCCTGAAAAATTTCTAGAAATTCGCGGGTGCGTCGATAAATTTTTTCTTGCGGATTGTAAGGGTCGGTAACCGAACTCATGAAAAAACTTTTGCCGGCGTAGCGTTGAGGATTTTTGATTTTGTTCCAAATTTTCACGTCAAGGAAAGTGCCCCAATCCTCATCGTGACCGGTGAATTTTTTCATGAAGCTGGCGTAACAATATTTGCAGGCGTGAGTGCAGCCGACGTAAGGATTGACGGAATAATCACACACGGGCAAATTTGATTTCGTGATGACGTTTTTAACTTCAAGCGTTTTGATTATCGGGTTCATAGTCGAAGACCTTCCTTGCGTCGAAAATCGGCCCGTCCTTGCAAACTTTTTTCCTGCCGTCGACAGTATCAATCGAACAGCTCAAACATGCTCCCAGTCCGCAGGCCATGCGCTTCTCGAAGGAAACTTCACAGGGAATATTTTTTTCAGCCGCGAATTTTGCGACGCCGCGCATCATAATTTCCGGACCGCAAGTGAGAATCGCCGAATAATTTTCCGCCGCGAAGACTTCGGGCAGTAAATCAATCACGAAACCTTTTTTGGCATAGGAGCCGTCGTCAGTCGTGATGAAAAATTTTTCGACGTGCGGGCGGAATTCATCTTGCCAAAAAGTAACCTCCTCTTTAGTTCTGCCGCCAATCAGAACGTCCGCCGAAAATTTTTCCGCCGCGCAGAGGAGTGGAGCCATTCCCATACCGCCGCCGACTAAAAGAATTTTCCCGCCGAAATCTGAATAGCCGTTGCCGAGTGCGCCCAGAATGTTCAAACGTTCACCGGTTCGCCGCGTCGATAAAATTTCAGTGCCGCGTCCGACTGCGCGATAAAAAATTTTTACCTTGCCATTAGCAGTCGACGCAATGCCCAGCGGTCGTCTTAGCGTGAAGTCGTCCGAAATTTTTACCTGAACGAATTGCCCCGCATGTGAAATTTCTGCAAGTTCGGGCGTGTCAACCGTCAAGCGGAAAATTTTTTCGGCAACTTCCTCGTTCGATAAAATCACCGCGTCGAAAGTTTTTGCCATACAATCACCTCCAAAAAAAATCCCTCCGCTACGGAAGGATTTTAAATTATTTGCTTGCGAAAGGCAAATCATTTCGTCAACATATCGGTAATCTTGTTGGCAAGTTCGGCGGGATTGTTCGGCATGACGCCTTCAATCAGCAACGCCAATGAATAAAGCGTCGTGCAAAGGTCTTTGAATTCGGGAGCGTCCTTGCCGAGTTCGTGCAGGCTCTCCAACTTTTTGAACAGCGCGTGATTCGGGTTGAGTTCCAAAATTTGCGTCGCCTTGAACAGCGGATTATTCATCGCCGCGAAAGTTTTTTCCATTGACAGCGAAGGGCCGCCCTCACCCGTGACTAAACACACTGCGCCGGATTTTAACCGCGAAGTCAGCCTAACTTCCTTGACGGGTTCGCCGATTGCCTCTTTAACGTCCTTGAGCAAATCTTCATGGCTCTTGGCAATCTCTTCGACTTCAGCCTTGACTTTCTGCGACTCGGCGTCATCAAGTTCAAAGTCCTCACGCGTTATCGACTGGAATTCTTTTTCGGCGTAAGACTTGAGTACTTGAACCGTAAATTCATCGACGGGGTCGGTCAAATAAATCACTTCAAGCCCGCGTTCGCGCAACAATTCCATTTGCGGCAACTGTTCAATCGCAGCCGCATCTTTGCCCGGTGCCACATAAATTTTTTTCTGTGATTCGGGCATACGCTCCACATACTCCGCCAGCGTCGAAAATTTCCCTTCATGCGACGTTTGGAAGAGAAGCAAATCTTTCAACGCGTCCTTGAGTTTCTCGTCGAACATGGCATTGTACACGCCGATTTTGAGCGACTTACCGAACTGCGTCCAAAATTCCTCGTACTTCTCGCGATCATCTTTGAGCATTTTGCCGAGCTGCTTCTGGATATTTTTCTCCAACGCCTTGCCGATAACTTTAACCTCGACGCTTTGCTGAAGAATTTCGCGGGAAATATTCAGCGGCAAATCCGGCGAATCAACCAGCCCTTTCACGAACCGCAAATAATCCGGCAGAAAATCTTTGCACTTGTCCATGATGAAGACGTGCCGCGAATACAGCTGCAATCCCGCCTCGTAGTCGGAGTAGTAAAGATTATTCGCCGCATGTTTCGGAATGCAAAGCAGCGCGGTATATTCGACAGTGCCTTCCGCCTTGACGTGAAAAACTTCCAGCGGGGCTTCCCACTCATGAACCTGCTGCTTGAAAAATTCGTCGTACTCTTCGCGCGTAATTTCGGATTTATTGCGCGTCCAAAGCGGCTTCATTGAATTAACCGTGCGAATCTCAATCGAAGGCTCTTCATCAGGCTTGCCCTTAACCTCAAAATTCATCTTAATCGGATAGCGCACGAAGTCCGAATATTTTTTGACGAGCCGTTCAATTTCGTAAGCGTCGGTGAAATTATATTCGTCGTCGCCGCAAAAATCTTTCTTGAGGTGGAGAATAATTATCGTACCGTGAGAATCTTTATCGCAGTCTTCAATTTCGTATTCGCCCAGACCGTCGGAAGTCCACTTGACGCCGGAATCGGTACCGGCCTTGCGCGTGATGAGTTCGACTTTATCGGCGACAATGAACGCTGAATAAAATCCTACGCCGAATTGCCCGATGAGTTCTTGAGCAGCCGCGCCGCTCGCCTCACGTAATTTGTCGAGAAAATCTTTCGTGCCACTCTTGGCAATCGTGCCGATATTCGCAATAACTTCGTCGCGCGTCATGCCAATGCCGTTGTCGGAAATTGTAATCGTCTTAGTTTTTTCGTCGGGGATGATAAAAATTTCCGGCTCCTCATCAGCGGCAAGTTCAGAGTTCGTCAGCGATTCGATACGCAATTTATCGAGGGCGTCGCTGGCATTTGAAATCAGCTCGCGCAGAAAAATTTCCTTGTTCGTGTAAATCGAATTCACAACCAAATCAAGCAGGCGTTTAGTCTCCGCTTGAAACTGTAACTTTTCAACTGACATAAAAATTTCCTCCTGTATTTTATTTAAGTATGGAATAAATTACGGCTAGCGCAATTCCGACTGTTGTAATGTTTGCAATGGAAATGTGCCCCGTCGAAGATTTTATTTCGTTATGCATAGCGTCGATTTTATTACTTAATTCTTTGCGGGTCTCGTCGATTTTATTACTTAATTCTTTGCGGGTCTCGTCGATTTTATTGTCCAGCTTTTCGATTTTCTCATCAAGTTTATTCATTCGCGTTTCGATTCTGTCCATGCGAACTTCAATTCTGTCCATGCGAGCGTTTAATTCCTTGCGAGTTTCCCTGACTTCGGTTTTGGTATCCTGCAGCTGTTCCCAAACCATCTCCTCATAAGTCGGACGTTTGCGAGTTTGACCTTTAACGTTTAATTGCGGTTCGGCCATAAGAACTCCTCCTTGCAAACAAAATCGAGCGAGCCGATTGCCCGCCCGCAAAAATTTTCCGGTAAATTATTTAAATAACAAACTGACCGAGCGGTGAGCTTGAATGTTCAAAATAACGTCGCCGATAGCCGGAGCCATGCTGAGCACGGTAATTTTCGGTGAATGTTTTTCGGGAGGCAAGGGGATCGTGTCGGTGATGACGAGTTGTTCCATGACGGAGTTATCGATTTTTTCAACGGCATTTTTGCTTAGGACGGCATGAGTGCACGCGGCGATAACTTTTTTTGCGCCGAGTTTTTTAAGAGCCTTCGCGCCTTCACAAAGACTGCCAGCCGTGTCGACAATATCATCAACCATAAGCGCAACTTTGCCTTCAACTTCGCCGATAATGCTCATAACTTCAGCTTCACCGGGACGAGGTCGCCGCTTTTCGATAATGGCAATGGGGGCTTTGAGATAGTCGGCAAGTTCTCTGGCACGAGTGACGCCGCCTAAGTCGGGCGAAACTACAACCAAATCATCGCCGAAATTTTGTTTGCGGAAGTAGTCGGCTAAAACGGGAGCCGCTTTGAGGTGGTCAACGGGAATGTCGAAGAAACCTTGAATTTGCCCCGCGTGCAAGTCGACAGTCAAAACTCTGCTCATGCCCGCCGCGACCATAAGATTGGCGACGAGTTTTGCGGAGATTGGTTCACGTCCGCGAGTTTTTCTATCCTGCCGAGCGTAAGCGTAATATGGCACGACCGCCGTAATTGAGTGCGCCGAAGCCCGCTTGCAAGCGTCAGTCATAATCAGCAAGTCCATCAAGTTATCGTTGACGGGTTGCGAAGTCGGCTGGACAATGAAAATATCCTTGCCGCGAATGCTGTCGCTTATCATGACTTGCGATTCGCCGTTATTGAAACGCCCAACGAACGTGTCGAAGATTTTTACGCCAATATGGTCGGCGATTTTCTGCGCCAGTTCGGGATTGGCATTTCCCGTCATCAAGCAGAGGTTACTAATCGTATTGCCGTTAATGCTCACTTTGAACAGCTCCTTTTTAGGGAAATAGGGAATTAGGTCAATAGGGAAATAGTACTGCTTCCCTAATTCCCTATTAACCTATTAACCTGCTTTTTTTGCCGTAAAGCAACAAATCCCAAACGTCGTAAGCTTGAACTTCGCCGGTTAAAATTCCTTCCGACGCGTGCAAAAGATTTCCGCCGCAGAATTTCGGATCAAGATAAAAGCCCGACTCAAGCTCCGTCTCAAAAGGTACGAAGCAAGCTTTCTTCGGATAGGGCAGGCAGTCAAAACGTTCCAAAACTGCGGGGCTTGTGGTATGCATGGTCACGAGGACATTAGACCAATTAATTTTATCCTTGCGCTCATTCCAAGTTTCCAAGGCGTCGGCGTCATTGGTGAAACCGTTCATGAACCATTGCGTGCCATCCAGCCAGAAAATCGGATAGTTGATGCCCAAATCGTAATTATATTCCGTGCGCTCAAAATGCAAATCTTTCTTGAGATGCCAACGCGCTTCCGGCAAAAAGTTCATGAAATGTTCTTCGGAAGTGTACATGCCGACTGTCGGTGAAAGTTCCGGCAAGCCGAGTTTGTGATATGCAATGCCTGCCCACCACCCCATTGACAAAATCGACAGATTAGAACGACGCAGTTCTTGATATTTTTCCAGCGTGAATCCCGGCAAGCAAACTGTGCGGTCGAGGACAAATTTATCAGTGTCGAGACCGAGTTGTTCAGCTTCCGCGAGAATCGGCGCGAGTTCGACATCATGCCCCGTCACGAGAACCAAATCAAAGTCGAGGTTGACGAGTTCGCGCTTGTCGATTGTGTTGAGTTTGTTAATCGGCATGGGCACAGATTCAACGACGCCTACGAGATTGACGATACCTTTAGGCTTATCGAGTGCGGCGAACGCGGGCTTCAAAAAAGTTTTTTCCTTAGCTTTGTCTTGAGTGGCTATCGTGTCGTATTGAACCCAAATTACTACATTCATTGAAAAATCTCCCTTCTTAGGAACTAGTAATTAGGAACTAGGAACTAGTAGGGATTAGTTTATCTAGTTCCTACTTTCTATTACCTAAACTTTCCGCTTATCGTTCCAAACTTCAATATTGGTTTGACGTGCGCGACCTATTGCAAGACTATCTTTGGGCACGTCTTTAGTTATCGTCGAACCGGCAGCAATGTACGCGCCATCTTCAACATTGACAGGCGCAACGAGATTCGTATTGCAACCGATAAAAACGTTGTCGCCAATCTTCGTGCGGAATTTCTGCTTGCCGTCATAATTGCAAGTGACGGAGCCGCAACCGACATTTACGCCGCTGCCCATATCCGTATCGCCGATATATTGCAAGTGCGGGAGTTTGGAGCCTTCGCCGATGGTGGAATTTTTGACTTCGACGAAGTTGCCGATTTTGACGTTCTCGCCAATCGTCGTGCCGGGTCGCAGATGAACATACGGTCCGAGCGTCACGCCGTCGCAAATTTCCGCCTCGTGGCAATAGCTGAATTGCGCCGTAACTCTGTTGCCGACCTTCATATTCGTGAAGCGGACATCCGGCCCAATCGCGCAGTCTTCGCCGATAACCGTATTACCTTCAATGTACGTGTTCGGATAAATAATCGTGTCCTGGCCAATTTGAACGTCGTAGTCAATAAAAGTCGTATTCGGGTCAATAATCGTAACGCCCGCGTCCAACAGTTCGTGATTTTTTTTCATGCGGAAAACTTTATCGGCGGCGGCAAGCTGAACACGAGAATTTATTCCGAGCGTCTCGTCAGCATATTGGGCGGTAAATGCACCGATTTTTTCACCCGCACTCTTGAGAATCGTCAACACGTCCGGCAGATAATATTCACCTTGAGAATTATCATTGCCGACCTTTTCCAACGCACTGAAAAGTTTTTTCACGTCGAAACAATAGACGCCCGCGTTGACTTCCAAAATTTTTTTCTCAAGCTCGTTGGCGTCTTTTTCCTCAACAATTTTTTCCAGCGAACCGTCTGATTCGCGAATGATTCTGCCGTAACCCGTAGCGTCAGGCATTTTGGCGGTAAGGACGGTCGCAACGCATTTTGATTCTTCGTGAAAGGCAGTGAAATCTTTCAACAGTTTTGCCGTCAAAAGCGGGGTGTCTCCGCACAAAATTAAAACGGTGCCTTCCGACTGCTCAAAATTTTTCTTCGCCGAAAGAACCGCATGTCCCGTGCCGAGTTGTTCTTCCTGCATGACAAATTCAACGCCCGATATGCTCTCCTCAACAAGTTTTGCGCCCGAACCGATTACGACGACTTCACGCTCCGAACCCGCCTTTTTTGCCGCGTCGATGACGTGTTGGAGCATAGTTTTGCCGCCGACCCTGTGCAGGACTTTGGGCAGCTTGCTTTTCATTCGCGTACCTTTGCCCGCCGCCAATATCAATGTCTCTAACCTCATAAGCTGACCTCCGTTCGTCTTTTCTTAAACCGTTTAACTTTACTTGCCTTATATCGTTTCTTCATATCCAAAATTTTTCGCAACTGCAACAAGTTTAACCAATCTTCATAAAGTTCAGTATCCGCATGAACGTATTGCACGAAACTGTTTTTGTCCTCAAGCTTAATGTCTTCGATTTTGCTCGCCTTGGGAATAGGATCTCCGAATTTTTCTGCGTCCCACAACATCAAATTCAAAACGTCAGCTGCGTACTCCATAGCCTCACTCAAAGAATATCCGTCGGTGAACCAATTATCGGCGTCGGGAAAAGTCACTGTATAAATTTTTTCCTGCTCGTGCCAAGTAAAAATAGCGGGATAATCATATTTCATCGCAGCTCACTCCTTTATTCCTGCTTGTTTGAGAATGCCGTTAAGCGTCGGCGTTGACACTTCTTTGGCACCGTGACGTGGCACAGGAAATTTTTTCCCGTCAAGATTTATCCAAATATCATGATTGCTGGCGTGATGATGAAATTTGCAACCATGTTCGAGGAGTATTCTTATAAGTTCGGAATATTTCATTTATCCTTTTTCCTCATGGCCTTGAGCAAAGTTTCTTCCGCCTGTTCCATATGACGTTCGGCAGCGTCACGAGCGGCGTCAACGTCCCCTGCAGCTATTGCCTCGACCATTGCCCGATGCTCTTCTAACGTTTCTTTCAAGCGACCGGGATAAGACATTGACAGCGTCCGGAATCGTGCGAGCTGTTCTTTCAGGTTGCTGATTATCGCCACGAGCCTTTCATTGCGGCTGACTTGATATAACAGGCCGTGAAATTTAATATCCGTCTCGACGATTTTATCAATGTCGTTGCGTTCGATGTGACCTTCAATTTCGACGAGCAGGGCGCGCAGTTTTTCCAACTCGTCCGGCTCAATGCGCATTGCCGCCAAAGTCGTCGAAAGTGTTTCAAGTGCCGAGCGTATCTCGAAAATTTCTTTGACGTCACGGACGGAGAGACTTGAAACGTAAGTTCCGCGCCGCGGCATCATGATAACGTAACCTTCCTGCTCAAGCTTGCGAATTGCCTCGCGGACGGGCGTACGACTGATTCCAAGTTCTTCGGCAAGCTGAACTTCCATCAGCCTTTCGCCCGGCTCCAATATCCCGCGCCTTATCGCGTCGCGCAATGCTTCGCAAACCGTTTCGCGCAGTGGCTGGTAGCTGTCTATCGTTATCGGTTCCAGTCTGTTGCCCATCGTCATTCATCCTTACTTAAAAAATCTTTGTGATAAAAACTTTTGCGTCGTCGACACTCGCGGCAATTTTTTCTGCAATCGCGTCGTCGTTAGTCAACGCAAAAACCGTCGGGCCGCTGCCACTCATCAAGGCGACCTTTGCACCGGCGGCAATCATTTTGTCTCTGCATTCGGCAATGGCGGGAATTTTTTTGAGCGCGACGCCTTCGAGGACGTTGGAAAAATTTTTAAACGCCGCGTCATAATTTCCGCCCGCCAAGTCAGCAATAATTTTTTTCGTCGGCAGGTGAGTAGTTGCGGGATTTTCGTCGTAAGTTTTGTAAGCCCAAGCCGTTGAAATTTCGCCGTCAGGTTTGGCCAAAACAACGCTGAATTTTTTCACGGGAGCAAGACGCGTCAAAATTTCGCCGCGACCTTCCGCAAAACACGTGCCGCCGATTATGCAGAAGGGAACGTCCGAACCGACTTTTGCGCCGATTGTGCAAAGTTCATCTTCCGTCAAGTTCAACTCGTAAAGGCGATTCATGCCGCGAATCACTGCCGCCGCGTCAGCTGAACCGCCCGCCAATCCTGCCGCCGCAGGAATTTTTTTCGTTAAGCTTATCGACACGCCGAAATTTTTTCCGCAGAACTTTTGAAACTCAAGAGCCGCTCGCCACGCCAAATTTTTTTCGTCCGTCGGAATAGTTTCGCCGCCGGGAATTTTCGTCGCGTCCATGAACAATTCCACGCCGCCCGAAATTTTCTCAAGCTCCAACTCGTCGCAAAGTTCAATCGTCTGCATTATCATTGACACTTCGTGATAGCCGTCCGCCCTTACGCCCAAAATGTCAAGCGTCAAATTTACTTTAGCCCGTGCAAATTCTTTCAGCATTAACTCACCACGCCTTTAAATTTTCGGCGAAATTTTACCACGCTTTATTTTCCTTTGCAAGACGCCAAAAAATCCCGCCGACGTTTTCGACGGGATTTAATGAATTTTTAATTTATTGCAGTTCGAGTTCATCGGCGCGTTCAGTCATGCCCTTAATGCAAAGTTCCATGAGCTCGCCGAGTTCCATGCCCAAATCATCCGCGCCGCGTTGAATGACTTCGCGATTACATTTTGCGGCGAAGCGTTTATCTTTGAATTTTTTCTTGAGGCTCTTAACGGCCATGCCCGTCATTTTTTCGGGACGCATGAGTGCGTAAGCGTGGACAATGCCTGTAAGTTCGTCGACGGCGAAGAGCGATTTTTGACAGTCGGTTTCAGGTTTAATCGTCGCACCCGTCAAGCCGTAGCCGTGAGAAATAATCGTGGTGATGTCGTCTTCGGAAATGCCTTCGGGTTCAAGAAGTTCTCGGACGTGTTGGCAATGCTCTTCGGGAAATTTTTCAAAATCCACGTCGTGAAGATAGCCGATAGCTGACCAATGATCTTTATCTGCGCCGAAATGTTCAGCCAACGCGCCCATAGCCCCGCTGACTGCCGCCGCGTGAACGAATAAATGCGGCTCGGTCGTGTGTTTGTGCAAAATTTCTTTCGCCCGCTCCAATGTCAATTTGCTCAAGTTAAATCCTCTCCTTTGTTAGGGATTAGGGCTAGGGAACAGGGAGTTAAAACTTTTCCCATTTCCCTTCTCCCATTTCCCTTATCAAATTCATATGAAGTTCAAAAGTCTTGCGATTGTTCTTGGCTATCGTGTCAAGAATCAATCCGCACGCGAATGATAACAATGACGCCAGCATTAAAAAGCCGCTGACAATTAATGTCGGGAAGCGCGGCACCAGTGACGTTTGCAAATAGTCATAGAAAACCGGCAGAAACATTATCAACGAAATTATAGCCAAAAGCAAAGCAATCACTCCGAAAAATTGCAACGGCTTGTAATCGCGGTAAAGATTAAAAATCGTCATGATGACTTTCGCGCCGTCGACGTAAGTGTTGAGCTTGCTCTCGGAACCTTCAGGTCTGTCACGATAATTGACGGGCACCGACTTCAACAGAAAATTTTTGTCCAGCGCGTGAATCGTCATTTCAGTTTCAATTTCAAAGCCTTTCGACAGGACGGGAAAACTTTTGACGAATAGCGGACTGAATGCGCGGTAGCCGGTCATAACGTCGAGAATGGGGTTTTTCGGTCGCCAAAACATGTTGATAAATTTGCGAACCATGACATTGCCGACGTTGTGGAAGGGACGCTTATTTTCCGTAAAATACGTTGAAGAAAGTCGGTCGCCGATAACCATATCAGCCGCGCCGCTCAAAATTAAGTCGCACATTTCGCGGGCATTTTCGGCGGGGTAAGTATCGTCGCCGTCAATCATCAAGTAGCAATCGGCGTCAATGTCACGAAACATCGTGCGAATGACATTGCCCTTGCCCTGTCGATATTCGTAGCGAACAATCGCGCCCGCCTTCCGTGCAATATCATCAGTGCCGTCGGTTGAGTTGTTGTCGTAAACGTAAATCTTCGCGTCGGGCAACGCTTGCCGATAATCGCGGACGACTTTGGCTATTGTTTGACTCTCGTTATAGCAGGGAATCAAAACGGCAATCCGCCGATTTTGCCTAAACATTTGTCCGCACCTCACTTAAACTTTTGCGCCAATTCTAACAGCCTCGGTCACTTTTATCAACCAAGCAATCTCCATTAAAAACTAGTTCCTAGTTCCTAACTTACATTTCGATTAAAAATTGAAAAAAATATTGACCAATTTTAAGGTACCGTGTAATATAATTTAAAGGGTACCTTAGATTTTTTGGGGAGGTTTTGATTTTGAGGAAAAAGGATGTCTTGGTTGAAACTTTTTTGGAGACGAATCATCTCATGAACCGCTACAGCATGATTTGGTACGGAAAAAATTTTGGCGGGCTTGATCCTCAACAGGGGCAAGGACGAATTTTGACGGCATTGCGGCGCATGAAGACTATAAGTCAAAAGGAACTCGGCTTTATTCTTAACCTTCGGCCGCAATCGTTGGGCGAACTTTTGCAGAAATTGGAAGGCAACGGCTACATTAGGCGGTATCGTTCGGCAATAGACAAACGTGCACTTATGGTTGAGCTGACGGGCAGAGGCGAGACCTTCCTTGAAGTAAAGCCCGATTACGAAGAAATTTTTTCGGGAATGACTGCAAAGGAGCGCACGCAATTAGAAAATTCGTTGGAAAAAATTTCCGAGCAGCTCAAAATTTTAATCGACAGTGAGATTGCAGAGGAAGAGGAGTTTTTCTTTTAAGGAACAAGGAATAAGTTTTTCTATTTCCCTACTTCCCTTATTCCCTAATTAAGATCAGGGAGGGATTTTTCATGCTTAAGGATAAGCTGAAGTTTTTCGCGGAGAGTTATTCGGCGCACAAAAAAGCGTTTTCATTCGTGGTAGTCGGCTCATTGCTCGGCGCGGGATTGGGCTTGCTGTCGCCAATGTTGATTCGCCACGTCATGGACGAACTTTTACCGCACGGCATATCGGCTGAAATGATTTTGACGGCGGGCGCATTGCTGACGATTTACGCGACAAATTATTTCCTCAACTACAAAGTCGAAGTCGTCGGACGCGGCATGGGTGCAAAGATTGAATTCACGATGCGCGAAAAACTTTTCCGCCACCTGTTGAGGATGGGCTATTCATTCTACGACAACGCTCAAAGCGGGCAACTGCTCTCAAGGCTCGTCAATGACATTTCGGAAGTCGGCGGGCTGATGTTCGCAATCCCTCATCTGTTCATAACTTGCTCAATCACAATGCTCGGCTCGGTAACGTTACTTTTCTGGCTGAATTGGCAGCTGGCAACGGTCGTAACGGCATTGCTGATTATAAAAACTTTCACGACAATTAAACTCAACTGCGACATGAAAAAAATGTTCATGCGTGCGCGAGAAAATACCGGCGACTTGAGCGGGCAAATTTCCGAAAGTTTGCAGGGGATTCGTCTCGTGAAAATTTTCAGCAACGAAAATAAAGAGCTTGACAAAATGATTCGTGCCGGAAAAAATCTTCTGTCGATTCAAGAACATTCTTTCCGCACAATCGGCAAACTTCACGGCGGCGTTGAATTTTTCTCCAACGTCATGAATTTGACGATAATAGTTTTGGGCGGCGCATTAATCAGCCTCGGACAAATGAAAATCAGCGACCTTGTGGCATTTCTGCTGTATATGATGATGTGCATGAGACCGGTTTTTCAGCTGATGATGTTGACGGAAGTTTATCAGCGCGGCATGGCGGGGGTCGAACGTTATCGCGAATTGATGACTTTGCCCGAATCAACCGAAATTTCCGCAGAACGTGTTGCCGAATTGGAAGGCGCAGTCGATGAACAGTCGATTGAATTTTCACATGTCAATTTCGGCTACGAGGGCAGCGCGCAAATTTTTAACGACTTCAACTTGAATATTGCGGCAGGCGAACACGTCGGGATTGTCGGCATGACGGGCGGCGGTAAAACTACGTTGTGCGAACTGTTGCTTGGCATGTACGATCTCAACGGCGGGAAAATTTCTATCAACGGCCGCGACATTAAAACCGTCCGCACTGACAGTCTCCGCAAGGAAATCGGCATGATTCAACAGGACACATTCCTTTTTTCCGCTTCGGTGAAAGATAATATCGCTTATGGCAGGGAAGATGCCACCGACGAAGAAATTATTAATGCGGCGAAACTTGCCGAAGCTCACGAATTTATCAGCGGCTTGCCTCAAGGTTATGATACTTTTATCGGCGAACGCGGCGTTAAGTTGAGCGGCGGTCAAAAACAGCGTCTTGCAATCGCCAGAATGTTTTTGCGCAATCCGAAGATTTTGATTCTCGACGAGGCGACAAGTGCCCTTGATAACGAGACTGAACGCCAGATTCAACGCGCCATGCAAAAACTTTCCGAAAATCGCACGACGATAACTGTTGCTCACAGGCTCGCCACGATTCGCAATTCAAACAGAATTCTCGTCCTTGAACACGGCAACATAACCGAGGAGGGTACGCACGAAAATTTGATGAAACTGCGCGGCGTCTACTACAATCTTTCGACGAACGCAGCAGCGTAGTTTAGTGGTTAGTGATTGGTGATTAGTGATTAGAAAAAATCTTTTCACTAGCCACTAACAACTAACCACTAGCCACTAAAACGGGGGTATGCTTTTTGGAGGAGCAATTTTTTTTTGACAGAGAAAAATTTTTTAAAGAACTTAATCCCGAACAGCAAACGGCGGTAAATTGCCTGGAAGGGCCGCTCTTAGTTATGGCGGGCGCAGGTTCCGGAAAAACTCGCGTCTTGACTTATCGAATCGCCAATCTTATCGCGCAGGGAATTTCGCCTTGGAACATTTTGGCGATAACTTTCACGAACAAGGCTGCCAATGAAATGAAAACTCGCGCGGAAAATTTAATTGGTGCGCCTGCCAAAAAAGTCGTGTTGAGTACGTTTCATTCATTCTGCGCCAGACTTTTGCGCCGCGAAATCAAAGTTACCGAAAAATTCAACAGCAATTTTGCGATTTACGATGCCGGCGACTCAAAGGCTCTTGTAACTACATGCGTGAACGATCTCAAGCTTGACGAAAAAGTTTTTGATACCGTTCAAGGCAGAATTTCCAAACTCAAAAATAATTTAATCACGGTTGAGCAATTCAAGGAGTACGCTCTCGGCGAAGGTAATTTTTACGAGGCTAGCACGGCGCAGATTTACGAGCTGTACCAAAAGAAACTTCAGCAGAATAACGCGCTTGACTTTGACGACTTGCTTTTTAAGACGGTGCAACTTTTCCAAAACTATCCCGAAATTTTGGAGAAGTATCAGGAGCGGTTCAAGTACATTTTGATTGACGAGTATCAGGACACGAACGTTGCGCAATATGTCATTGCTAAGCAGCTCGCCGAAAAGTATAAAAATATTTGCGTAGTCGGTGACGCTGATCAATCGATTTACGGTTGGCGTGGCGCGGATATGCGTAATATTTTAAATTTTGAGGAGGATTATCCGGAAGCGCAGATTGTTATCCTCGAAGAAAATTACCGTTCGACGAAAACAATTTTGGAGGCCGCCAACAGCGTTATCCAGAATAATTCGGATCGTAAACCGAAAAATCTTCGGACGAAAAATGAAAGCGGCGATAAGCTTAAATTCTTCGCGTGTCGAACGGACAGGATTGAAGCGGCAGCCGTTACGCGTGAAATTCAAAAACTCACCACGCAAGAAAATTTCAGCTACAACGATATTGCCGTACTCTATCGCACAAATGCACAATCGCGGCTGTTTGAAGAACAATTAATGCATATGGAAATTCCTTACATCATAATCGGCGGGCTGAAATTTTATGACCGAAAGGAAATTAAAGACATTCTCGCGTACTTGCACCTCATCAACAATCCGCATGACGACTTACACCTTTTGCGAATTATAAACACGCCCAGGCGCGGACTGGGCACGATTAATGTAAATCGTCTCGTCGAAGCCGCCGCCGCTCAAGGTATTTCAATCATGGAGCTTATCACCGACAAGAGAGCTTTGGCGGGATTTCCGTTTCATCCAAGATTTCGCGCAGGGTTGCAAGATTTTGCCGCAATGATTATGAGCTTTATCGAATCGGCAAAAACTCTGTCCGTCACTGAATTGCTTGAGGTCGTGATTGAGGATTCGGGATATATGCAAATGTTGCAAGAGGCGATTGATGACGGTAAAGAGGAAAATATTTCCCGTCAAGAAAATTTAGGTGCTTTCCTCAATGTCGCGGAAGAATTTTTGGAGGAAAATCCCGAAGGCACTCTTGAAGACTTTTTGAATCACGTGGCATTGATAACCGACCTCGACACAGTGGAAGACAATGAGTCGCGCGTCAGGTTGATGACGATTCATGCCGCAAAGGGCTTGGAATTTCCCGTGGTATTCGTCGTCGGCATGGAAGAAGGACTTTTCCCGCATTACGCAGCTTTGGAGGATAAATCCGAACTTGAGGAGGAGCGGCGCGCCTGTTACGTCGCAATCACTCGCGCCATGAAAAAAGTTTATATCACGGCGGCTTATAAGCGTATGTTTTTCGGCAGGTATCGTGACCAAAAAATTTCGCGCTTCATCGAAGAAATTCCGAAGAACTGCATTGAATCTGTCGGCAGCAAATATCAAACGCCTCAACAAATTGTCGCACCTCCGCCGCAACAAATTACTTACAGGGCACCGACGGCTTATCGTTCCGCGCAAATGAAGCAGGCTGAAAATAACAATGCCGCGCCCGTCAGCTTTGAAGTCGGCGATATCGTCAATCACAAGATGTGGGGCGTCGGGACTGTTATGGCGGTCGACAGCAAAACTATTACCATTTTATTCAATAACCTCGAAATCGGTACCAAAAAACTCCTGAAAAAAGTTGCGCCGATAAATAAAGTTTAAGGAACTAGGAACTAGTAGCTAGTAGCTAACAGCTAAACCGAGGTGAAGTTTATGGAGGTCGCTCAAGTCAAGGCGGAGATAATTCAACTTCGCAAGGAAATCAAGCGGCACAATCGGAAATATTACGAACTCGACGCGCCGGAAATTTCTGACTACGAATACGATAAATTGATGACGCGGCTCAAGGATTTGGAGGCGGCTTATCCCGAATTCATCACGCCGACTTCACCGACGCAAATGGTTGGAGGAACGGCTCGACGTGAGGCGGGAAAACTCGTCGCTCATGATGTGCCGATGCTGTCGTTGCAGGACGTTTTCAATCGCGAAGACGTGGAAAATTTCATCAACGACGCGATAGAAAAACTCGGTGCGCCGGAATTTGTCGTTGAGGAAAAAATTGACGGGCTGTCAATGGCTCTGCGTTACGTCGACGGGAAATTCACTCAAGCTGTCACTCGCGGCGACGGAATCAATCAAGGCGAAGACGTTACGGAAAATGCCCGCGTGATTGATGATGTCGTTCAACAGCTCGTTGACGCGCCGAAATATTTTGAGATTCGCGGCGAAGTTTACATGACGCGGAAAAATTTTGCGGCGACTAATGCCCGTCAAGAAAAACTCGGCTTGAAAACTTTCGCCAATCCTCGGAACTGCGCGGCGGGTACTCTTCGACAACTCGACAGCCGCATTGTTCGTGAGCGGAAACTTTCAATGTTCGTGTTTAATCTGCAAAAAATTGACGGCGTAGAAATTTCAAGCCACGTCGACGCTTATAATTTCATGGTTCGCAACGGCATCAAAATTATTCACGGCTACAAAGTTTGCAGGACATTCGACGAAGTTTGGCGGGCGATTGAGGAAATTGGCGCGCGTCGTGAAAGTCTCGATTACGACATTGACGGCGCGGTTGTCAAGGTGAATTCTTTTGCCGAACGTGAAAAACTCGGTGCGACAAGTAAATTTCCGCGCTGGGCTGTGGCATATAAATATCCTCCCGATGAACGCGAAACTGTCCTGCGCGACATTGAATTAAGCGTCGGGCGCACCGGCAGAATCACTCCGACGGCAATTTTTGACGCGGTTAATCTCAACGGCACAAAAGTTGAACGCGCCACGCTGCACAATCAAGATTTTATCGACGGGCTGGGCGTCAATATCGGCGACACCATCAAAGTCTACAAGAGCGGCGAAATTATTCCGCGTGTGAGCGGCGTCGTTAAGTCGGTAAACTCGAAGCCGTTCAAAATCCCTGACACTTGCCCCGTCTGCAATCACAAACTCGATCGTGAGGAGACTGCCGCCGATTATCGTTGCGTCAATCCGAATTGCCCCGCGCAGTTGGAAAATCATCTGCTCAATTTTGTCGGACGCAACGCAATGGACATCAAAGGCCTGGGTGAAACTGCAATTCCGAAACTCATCGGTGAGGGGCTTGTGAAAAATATCGCCGACGTTTACAAACTTCACATGCACCGCGACGAGTTGCTTGCAAAAAAAATTTTCGGGCTGGAAAAATCCACCGATAAAATTTTGGCGGCGATTGAGGAGAGTAAAAAAAATTCCCCCGCAAAACTTCTGACGGGCTTGGGGATTTTCGGCGTGGGAAGTGCGGCGGCTCGTGATTTGATTCAACATTTCGGCGGACTTGAGGAACTTGCGAAGGCCTCGCCCGAAGATTTGCAAGCCGTCCCCGATATCGGCGAAGTCACTGCGCGGCATGTTCGATCATTTTTCGACGACGCAGACAATCTCAAAATCCTGGCTGAACTTAAGGAGATGAATTTGACAATGGAAGCGGAGAAAAAAATTTTTGCGGAAGACTCACCGATTGCCGGAAAAAGTTTCGTGCTGACCGGCAAGCTGGAAAAATTCACTCGCGACGAGGCGTCGGCACTCATCACTGAACGCGGCGGGCTTGTTAAAGGCTCTGTCAGCAAAAATACCGATTATGTCATTGTCGGCGAAAAGGCCGGTTCCAAACTCAAAAAGGCTCAAGAACTCGGAATTAAAACCTTGACTGAAGACGACTTCGAGAAACTTTTGGCTGAATAACGGCAACAAAAAACTTCAGAACTTAACACAGGCTCTGAAGTTTTTTTATTCGGTTCAGGCAAAAACTTTCGGCAAAAGTTCGGCAATGTCAATCGTTATCGGCATGAAGTAAAGCCCGCCGCTTGAAGTCTTGATGAAGTCGATAACTTTTTTTGCAAAGTCGATATTCCAAGCCATCGTTGGCTGAAAATCTTTCGGGAAAACGGCTTTATCTTTGCGCTCCCAATAACCGCGACTGCGACTGCTCAAAACCGGTGACACGCCCCAATAAATTTCGTGACCTTCGAGGAGGTCGGCGTACATTTCCAAAAATCTCATGTCGAAAAACGGCTGGGTGAAAAATCCAACTGCGCCGGCTTGAGCTTTACGTTCGACGCGATAAAGTTCGTCGCGAATACCGCTGCGATATTGATCGACGCCCGCATAAACTTTTACGTCAGGCAGCTCTTCGCGGAATTTGCGTATCACGTCAATTGTCTCCGTCGGATAAACCGTGCGCGTTAAATCTTTCGGCGGATCTCCTGCAATTATCAAAACTTCCTTGATTGCGAACTTGATAAAATCGTCACGCATGGGCAACGGCTTTGAAAGGTCGATGTCCATTGCGCGGACGTGCGGTATCGTCGGCAGTGCGGGTTGAGTAAATTCTGCGGCCTGCCACGGTCGAAACTTGAAACTCATCAAGTCGGGAATATTCACGCAATCAACCTGCGGATATTTTTTTATGACGTCGATATCGGCTCGCAAGCTCTCTTCGTCACGCGGAATAATTTCAACGGCAATTCTTCCCATAAAATTTTCTCCTTCCATATGATTTGCAATGGGATTTTAAAATTTTTTTATGAAACTGTCCACCAATTTTTTGCGGCGGCATTTTTTTTTATGTAAATGTCTGATATAATCGGCGCGTGATTCAAAAGATAGGGAGTGCACGTTATGATAAAATTATTTGTGACCGACATTGACGGGACACTTTTGCCGGCGGGCAGTGCAATTGTTCCCGCGAAAAATATTGAGGCGGTTAAAGCCATGATTCGTGCGGGCGTCAAAGTCGTAATCGCGACAGGCAGAATGCATTGTGCAGCCCTGCCCATTGCCGCTCAATTCGGCGAACCCGTCCCGATAATTTCCTACAACGGCGCGTTGATAAAATCTTCGGCGGGAGAAATTCTTCACGCGCAATACATGGACGAGGAAAATGTTTTGGAGCTGATAAATTTTTTCGAGGAGCGCGGCTGGCATTTGCAGAGCTATTCGGACGATATTTTATATGTCCCCGAACGTAACGATTGCGTCGAACTTTACGAAAAAAATTTGCGCGTCAATGCGACCGTAGTCGGCTGGAACGGTATGCGCGAACGGTTAAAAGGCGTGCCGAAAGTTTTGAGCGTTTCACTTAATCCCGACGAGATAAATCATAGGTTGGACGAGGCTAAAAAATTTTTCGGCGGACGCGTGGAAATTACTCGTTCAGCTCCGCAATTCGCAGAGTTTATGTCGTTGGGCGTGAGTAAGGCGCAAGCGATTAAAATTTTGGCGGAAAAATTCAGCTTCGACAACTCGGAAATTTTAGCTATCGGCGATTCGGATAATGATTTGGCGATGATAACTTCAGTCGGTTGCGGCGTGGCAATGGGTAATGCCGTCTCCGCGGTCAAGGCCGCCGTCAATCGAATAACCGACACTTGCGAGAACGATGGTTTTGCAAAGGCCGTTTACGATTATGTTTTGTAAGGAAAGATTTTTATGGAAGAGACTAAAGAATTCGCGGACAAATCGCGGATAATTATCGTGACGGGCATGAGCGGCAGCGGTAAAAGTCAGGCCTGCCGCTATCTTGAAGACCTCGGATATTTTTGCGTTGACAACTTGCCGCCCGTGTTCATTCCGAAATTTGTCGAACTTTGCACACACGCCACGGGTCATTTCAATAAAATGGTTTTCGTCGTCGACACGCGTAGCAGGGAATTTTTTGACGACCTCGTTCAAGTGCTCGACGACATGGACAAAGCCAATCAAGATTATGAAATGCTTTTCATGGACGCAAGCGACGACGTGATTATCCGCCGCTACAAGGAAACTCGGCGTCGTCATCCGATGGCACCTTCAACGAGAATTTCTGACGGCGTGTTTAAGGAACGTAAACGACTTGAGGGCGTCCGCTCAAAGGCAACTTACATTATCGACACGTCCAATTTATCGCGGGTTGAGTTGCGTGAGAAAATTCATCTGCTCTTCGGCAAGGGTGACGGCGACATCATGAACATTGCGGTTTTATCGTTCGGCTTCAAGTTCGGTATGCCGCTCGATGCCGACATGGTGCTTGACGTGAGATTTTTGCCCAATCCGTTTTACGTGCAGGAGCTTCGCCATAAAAGCGGAACAGTTCCCGAAGTCGCCGCCTATATCGAAGAAAAATCTATCACGCAGGATTATCTTAAGCGGCTCGACTCGTTTATTGATTTTCTCGTCCCGCAATATGTTCGCGAGGGAAAAAGTCAACTCGTCATTGCAATAGGCTGTACGGGCGGAATGCACCGCTCTGTTTTCGTCGCCAAGCACATTTACGACTTGCTTGCCAAAAAAGGTTACGCCGTCAATTTGGAGCACCGCGACTTGATGAAAAACGACGTAAGGGAGGTTTAGGAACTAGTAATTAGGAACTAGGAACTAGGAACTAGTAGGGAATAGTAAAAACTAGTTCCTAGTTCCCAGTTCCTAGTTCCTAGAAAAAACATGTTCCATTTATTGAAGTGGCTTTATCCCGGCATGAAAATGAAACGCTGGTTGCTACTTTTTGCAGTCGGCGTTATGCTCTTCAGCTTCGGCGTTGCACTCGTCATTAACTACGAATATTTGAGCCGCGTCGAAGAAGAAATTTTCATGCTCGTTTGGCGGACAGTCGGCAGTTATAATTACATGGTCACGGCGGGAATCGGCGTGTTCATTGTAATAATCGGCTCGTGCTTAATGCTTTGGGCGACGCGCTCAATTATCCGCTCAATTATCGCCGTACTGATTCCCGACCGCTCGGAAAAGCTCGTCGACTTGATTTATCAGGAACGCAAACTAGGTAGAGGCCCTGCAGTCACGGTGATTGGCGGCGGTCACGGATTGAGCGTCCTTCTGCGCGGAATAAAAACTGCGACGAATAACGTTTCAGCTGTCGTGACGGTTGCTGATGACGGCGGCAGTTCCGGACGACTTCGCGAGGAGTTGGGAATTATTCCGCCTGGCGATTTGCGAAATTGTCTGGTTGCATTGGCCGATACCGAACCGCTCATGGAAAAACTTTTCCAATATCGTTTCGAGGGCAATACCGCGCTTGCGGGGCACAGCTTCGGAAATTTATTTATCGCGGCGATGAATGAAGTTACCGGCGACATGGAAACTGCGCTTAAGGAGTCGTCGAAAGTTCTGGCGGTTAAAGGGCGTGTCATTCCCGCCAGCAAGGAAAGTGTCCGCCTTGATGCCATTATGACTGACGGCACTGTCGTTGAGGGCGAATCACAAATCCCCGAAGCTCATAAAAAAATTCGACGCGTGCAGCTCTTCCCGAAAAAAATTCAAGCTGTCCCCGCCGCGATTGAGGCCATTGAATCAGCTGACGCGATTATCCTCGGCCCCGGCAGTCTTTATACCAGCATCATGCCGAATCTTTTGGTTGACGGCGTCGCCAATGCTCTGCGAAAATCCAAAGCGTTGAAAATTTATATCTGCAATGTTTTGACGCAACCGGGCGAGACGGACAATTATACCGCCGCTCAACATGCCAAGGCGATTCTCGACCATACGGGGCACGGCGCGATTGATTATGTGCTCGTCAACTCCACGCCGATTCCTGATGAGATGTGGCGCGGCACCGCTTCAAAGCCCGTCGAAATTGACGAGGATAAAGTCAACGCGTTGGGTATGGGGCTTATCAAGGCCGACTTGATGAGCACGACTGAAATTGGCCGTCACGACCCCGATAAACTTTGTGCGGCGGTTGTGAAAATTATTTACAGCATGGGCGGCAGGAGGTGAATGGTTATTAGTGATTAGCTGAGTAGCGACTAGCGACTAGCTAACAGCTAACAGCTCTCACGCTAACCGCTAACATGGCGTCATTTGCGCAAGATGTCAAAAATGAGTTGGCGCACAAATTCAGCGACGACCCCGATTGTCTGCTTGCAGAATTCGTCGCGCTGTTGAAAGTCGGCTCAAGGAAAATCGACGGACGCTTTGAATTTTCCACGACAAATGCCGCGGTTGCACGTCGGGTTATCACGTTGGGCAAAAATTTTTTCCCGCGCGTCAAACCGGAAATTGCTGCCGTCCGCCGAAAAAAATTGATGAAAAATCTTCTTTACGTCGTCAGATTTCTTGCGGCGGGAGAATTGCAAAATTTTTTCGACGCGCTCGACTTGTCCGAATTGCTCAAGCGCACGCGTTACAAAGTCGCTTATATGCGCGGGGCATTTCTCGCGAACGGTTCAGTCAATCGTCCCGAAGCGCAATACATTATGCAAATCGTCACGTTCACGCAAGCGGAAGGAATTTTTCTCCGCAAGCAAATGAGCAATCTTGAGTTCAATGCCGGGCTTAATGAACGTCAGAAAAAATTTTTCATATGGCTACGCGAAGGTGACGCGGTTTGTGATTTTCTCGGCATGATTGGCGCGGAAAATGCCGTTGAACGTTTTGAGGTCGCCCGCAACTTGAAGGAAGTTCGCATGCAAGTCAACCGCATTGTCAACGTCGAAACGGCCGCTCTCAACAAGGCAATCAACGCCGCTCAACGTCAGCTTGCCGATATAAAAATTTTGCTCGATAAAAATGCGCCGGTCAATGACAGGTTGCGGGAGGCTATGAAAGTTCGCCTGGAAAATCCTTCGTGCACCATGAGGGAGTTGGCTAAAAAAATTTCGATGAGTGATGCCGGCTTGCGCTATCGATTCAAAGTGATTCATCGCCTGGCAAAAAAATTGATGAGGTAACAGGGAACTGGGAACAGGTTTATCTACTCCCTAATCCCTAATCCCTATTCCCTAAAATTGGAGGTTTTGAAAATATGAGGGGCTTGAGTGCCGCCTTCACGACAGATTTTTTAATTTCATTCGCGTTGGTCGCAGTAATTCTGATACTGCTCGGCTTGATTATAAATTTGTACTCGGAGCTGTCGACGATAAAGACGCGCTATAAAAAAATGATGAGCGGCGCGGAGGGTACGAGTATTGAGCAAATGCTTGCCGCGCACACTGCCGAAGTCAATGCCGCCGTCAACGAGTACAAAAAAATTCAA
This sequence comes from Selenomonadaceae bacterium, assembly GCA_017427545.1. GTDB lineage: Bacteria > Bacillota > Negativicutes > Selenomonadales > Selenomonadaceae > Quinella. Next base: position 10,465 of record JAFRSO010000074.1, on the reverse strand, counting down.
CATCAGCTTGACGACGTGGAACGCCTGGTCAGGAGTTCACTTGCCCGCGTCGCAGTGATTCATTTCGACGCCTTTGAAAAGACCGGTCAAGGTTTAAGTTGGTGCGTCGCTCTCCTCGACAGAAATAATAACGGCGTAATATTCTCGTCGATTTGCGGTAACGAAGCTGAACGCAGTTATGTCAAGCCGATTGAAGACGGGCGCGTTACTTCCAATTACAAACTCACTAAGGAAGAGGAGCAAGCTCTTCGTCAAGCGATGAGCCGTTGAGGAGGTTTTTATGGAAGAAAAAAATTCTCAGCCGTCCGCCAAGATTGAAAGTTACACAATCAACATAAAGGGCGGCGATAAGGAGAGGACAATTAAACTTTCGTCGGGCATGTTCAGATTGGGCGTGGCGAGTGTTTTAATCGGCGGAGTGCTCCTCGTCGGCACAGCGGCATTTTCATTTTACAGCGCAATGCGTATGCAACGTGACGCGTCGACAATCAACGAAATTGAACAGGCCGCTGAACTCAGGCAGGAACAACTTTTGACGCTCTCGAAGAAGGCAGCAACGTTAAGCGAGACGATTCAAAATCTTGCACAACAGGAACAAGAGCTTAGAATTCAAGCGGGGTTGAATCCGCCGAAAGATGATAAACCTGCTGAAACTCCCGCAGAAGGTCAACCGCCTGCTGAAACTGCCGCGGCTCCTGCAGACGCTCAACCTGCTGAAACTTCTGCCGAATCTCCGCAAGATAAGGAACGCCGAATTAAATCTATAATTGACAACGCCAAACAAAAATCCGCCGCCAATAATCATAACGGTCAGGGCGGGCCGATTGAAGAGCTTGACATTGCTCAAGTTTCCGAGGCTTTGGACATGTTGGAGGCTAAAGTCAGCACGCGTAAGGAAAGTCTTAACGATTTTCAAAACGAACTCAAACAACAGCGTGAACAGCTTGCACGAGGTGCGGCTATGGCGAGCGGTTACAGTCCCGGCTCCGGCAGTTGGTCAGCTCCTGCAGGCAGTGTTCAATTTGACTTCGCGAACGGCTTGCCGATTATCCCTTCAGCCGGTTCAATTCCTGCGCCCGGTTCATTCCCATTCGACCCAAGTCTTGTCGGCGGAAGTGGTGCTGCTGATTCTCATATCCCGTCGATTTGGCCGACGACAGGCGAAGTTACTTCACCTTACGGGTTACGTTGGGGCGGTACAGATTTTCATCCGGGCATGGACATTGCCAATGATATGGGCACGCCGATTGTCGCAACGGCTGATGGTGTCGTCGAGTACGCGGGCTGGAATTCGGGCGGCTACGGTAACATGGTCGACATCAATCACGGCAACGGAATCATGACGCGCTACGGCCACGCCTCTCAAGTCGTCGTCAGCGTCGGTCAGCAAGTTAAGCGCGGGCAGTTAATCGCTTACATGGGAAGTACCGGTTTCAGTACGGGGCCGCACGTCCACTACGAAGTTCACGTCAACGGGCAACGCGTTAATCCAATCAGTTATCTATAACCTTTGAAAATCCGAAAGTTATTGGTGATTGAGACCCGGCCGTCATGGATGACGGCCGCCGCGACCACGACGCACGATAGCGTCGTTAGCGGCAGAACGCCCTTTTCTTTGCATACTTTCTTTTGGGCGAGCAAAAGAAAGTATGATTAAACTACGCGTCAATCCGATCAGTTATCTATAAGGAGGCTCACACTTTGAAAAATTTTGTCAAACTCATCAAGCAAGTTTACGAAGAACGTTATTCCGTCGTCTTGAAAAAAATTCTGGATGAAAAAATCCCCGTCGCATTTCTCTCACTTGCACCGATCACCCAAGCTATTGAGACCGTAAAAAATTTTCGTGACCAAGGGCTGAACATTACAAATCTCGTCGTCATTGATTCTACGCCCGCTCCACTTGATATTGACTTCGATATTTTTCACGTGAGCAACGCCGCGAAAATTTATCCTAAACCCGAATACATTTTCACGGAAAATATCTTTAATTCAAGGGTTGCGATTAAAAATTTGCCCGCCTCTAAGACTGTTTTTCTCGGCAACAATACAGATTACATTTACGAAACATTTATGGCGCACCTTGACGAACTGCAAGAGGTTTATACGTCGCTCATTGACGAAGAGTCTAAAAAAGTTTTTCGCGGTTACTGGCTCGGTAACATATCAAGTCGACTTGGTGAAATTGTTTTTTCAAACACGCCGCATTACATTTGCGCAGGCTTTATCCCTGAACGTGGCGCGATTGTCATTGACGGCGGACTTTGTGACGGCGGTACTGCTTTGAGATTTTCGCAAATGGGCTATGAAGTTTACGGCTTTGAAATGGATAAAATAAATTACGAGACTGCTCGCAAGGTCGGTGAAGAAAATAATTTTGTCGTCGAAAATCTCGGACTCGGCTCCTTTAAGCACGAAATGACTTATACTCACATGCCAAACCCCGGCGCAAGTCGATTGGATTCAAACGGCACTGATATTACTCAAATTACGACACTTGACAGCTACGTCCGCGAAAAAAATTTGCCCCGCGTCGATTTCATTAAACTAGACGTTGAAGGCGCGGAACTTGACGTTTTGAGAGGTGCGGCAACGACTATCGCCCGATTCAAACCGATTCTCGCGTTAAGTGCCTATCACAAATGGGACGACTTTTGGACGCTGATGAATTTCGTCAAGTCAATTCGCCCCGATTATGAATTTGCCATGCGTCAATTCGTCATCTCCAAGGAAGACGGCGCGTATCATTTTCGCGAAGGGACAGAAAAATTTTTTGATTCATTGGGATTGCGACCTGCAATGTCAGGTTTTCAAGAATGCGTCTTATTTGCCCGATAAAAAAACAAGCACCCCTTGAGGATGCTTGCAATGGTCTTTGAAAAAAATTTACTTCAACGTCACACCAACGCGGCTGTCCATGAGGTAAGGCACGGAGACTGCGAAGCCTTTAACGTTGTCGAGCGGATAGGGCAGGGCGTTGCCTTCTTGATCGTAAACACCGATAACCCAGAACAATGCGTCAACTTGACCGGAGGACAGCGCAGCACTGCGGGCACCTGCGTCAACGTCGACAAGTTCAATGTTCTTGTTAATGCGTTTGCTGAGTTCAGAGAGGAACGCGACATTGAAGCCTGCGGGCTTGCCGTCAGCAGTCATGAAGTCCATGGCGGGCATATCACCGGTTACGGCAACTTTAATTGTCGGCGCACCGTCGATAACGGGCATGGGCATTGCGGCGGGTTCACCGTTGCCGACATCGGTAATATTCTCTTTGATGAGCTTGTCAATCGTTCCGTCATCTTTCATGGCTTTGATAGCGGTGTTAATTTCCTCAATCTGCGCGGCGTCTTTCTCAAGCATACCAATCGAGTAGCCCAAAACCGGTTTGAAGTTGTTGTCGATAACTTTCAAGGCGTCGTTGTGAGCCGCAATGTAATTGCCGACTCTGCTGCTGGTCGAGAAACGATCGATTTGTTTGGCTTGAAGAGCCGCAATCATGGAGTTCATATTGTCGAAGAAAACGACCGTGTTCGGAGCTGTATAGGCGGTTTGCCCTTCAACTTCAGCGACGCTCTTAGTCCAGCGTTTATAGCCTTCTTCGTCCAAACCGATTGGCATGAGTGCACCGATTTTACTTTCTGACTGCTCATTTGCCGCGGGAGCCGGAGCAGGTTTATCAGCAGGTTTATCACCGCCGCCACAACCCGCGCAAGTCACCAACATAACGAGTGCCAATAATAATCCGAGTAACCTTTTCATGGTGTACCTCCTTTAAATGATTATTTTTAATAGTCAATAATTGACCGTCAACATTATACAAGGCGGTTGTCAAATTTTCAATAGTTAGGTACTAGAACTAGGTACTAGAACTAGGGAAATTAACCTAGTACCTAAGAAGGGAGATTTTATCTTGAAGAAATATTTTTTAGCCGTTCTGGTCGAGAATAAGCCCGGCGTCTTAACGCACGTATCGGGGCTTATCAGCCGTCGAGCCTTCAACATCGAGAGCATTTCGGCGGGCTACACTGAAGAGCCGTCCGTCACGAGGATTAATATCGTCGTCAGCGTCGAGAGTGAAAACGAACTTGATCAAGTCGTCAATCAGCTCAGCAAATTAATCGACGTGATTAAAATCGTCAACCTTAGCAAGTCGCCTTCGATTGAGCGTGAACTCGTCATGATTAAAGTCCGCGCCAATAAGCAAACTCGCGCCGACCTGGTGAGCGTCGTCGATATTTTCCGCGCGCAAATTGTCGACATCACCAGCGAAAACGTCGTTATCGAGTTGACGGGCAGTCAAAGTAAAATCGACGCCATTTGCGAAGTCTTGAGCGATTATGAGATTGTCGAGATTGCTCGCACTGGCACGATTGCTCTTTCACGCGGCCCGATACCCGTCAAGGCAATGTGAGCTGTTAGCTGTTAGCTGCTAGCTACTAGCTGAAGGGTATCTTAAATGAAAAAATTTTTATTAATCTTGTTCCTTATTCCTTTTTCCTTGTTCCTTAGCAGTTGCGGAAATAAAATTCAAAGCGTGCCGCCACTGCCGGGGACAATGCCGAACGTCTTAATTTCGGAGCAAGTCGATACGGATATTTACTTCGACGCGACAGTTTCAATGAAGGGCTTCACCACATTGGCGGCGGGCAATGTTTATCTGACACTGCCCGATATGCTCAACGATTTATGCGGCGCGGCGGGTACTGTGAAATTTTTCGGCTTCGGGGAAAAAATTCGTCCGCTTGACGGCAGGAGTTGGAGACAATTCACGACGGGCAATGTTTACACCGAACCGATAACTGCCGTTGCCAACGTCGTCGACGCCGCGGACACTTCGCACCTGTCGATTATCGTCACGGATTTATTCGAGAGCGAATCGGATTGGAGCAACGTCGCCCAGAAAATTCGAGACAAATTTTTTGCGAATCATTTAGCCGTTGCCGTCGTCGGGATAAGAAATTCTTTCTACGGTGAAATTTTTGACGTGGGCTTGAACGCCGCGAAGTTCAATTACAATTCTTGGGACGATCCAAATCGCTACCGCCCATTTTATTTGCTGATTATGGGGCGCGATGATGTGGTTAAAAATTTTCTGCGCAAGTTCAATGAGCGGCAGACTTTGCCGAATGATACGGGCTATTTGCTGTTGTCGGAGAATTTGACGGAATCGGCTAGCGACTTTTCCAACTTTGAACTCGACGAGGTGGAAAATTTTTATTCGGACGACACGTTGAGTTTGGACAATCGCGTTAAGGAATTCGGGCTGGATAAATTTTCTGCGCCCGCGTCATTCATGTTGAGTTGGCGATATGAACCGCCGCTTGGAGCATGTCCGCTTGATTTGTCGGAGGTCGATACGTCGGTTGAAATTTTTTCGGTTGAGGGCGAAGAGTGGACGCCGCTTGATAAAAATGACGTGCGAATCAGTCTGCTCAAGGACAATCGGCAATCGGATATGTTCTTGGTGAAAGTTTCGTTGACGCCGGAAAAATCTTTGGCGGAAGGGAAATTAAATTTCGTGCGGGCGAAGATTATGCCTAAGGAGCGCGGATATAAATTGCCGCCGTGGATTGATTTTTGGAACGTGAACGTTGACGGCGGAGCAAAATTTTTCGACGGCTCAAAGACGGTAAATTTATCACGCGTCCTCGGCTCGCTGAAAGATTCAATCTTCGCGGCCTCGCGACCGTCACTGTTGAATATTAATTTTGTAATTAGGGATTAGGGGAGTGTCGAATAATTTTCGCGGCGTAAAAAGATTTTTATATTTTAAATCTACTTTTCTTTGCGTTGTGGTCTACTTTTCTTTGCTTGTCCAAAGAAAAGTAGCAAAAGAAAAGACCCCTCGCGGGGGCGTTAAGTTCTCATAATTCCAACGTTAAGATAATCCGAAAAGTTGAGTTGCCCGCAGACTTCGCATCACGCTCAGTGCGCGGGCTGGAGCCGTCATCTTTGACGGCTTCTAATTTTTTTACCTAATTCCTACAGTGTGAGTTGTGCCGTTGATGTTGAAAGTGTCGCCGGATTTAACGCCGTCGAAAATTACAGTGCCGCCGCCGTCAATCGTGAGCGTGAGTTTATTGTTCTTGAATGTCGCGTCGGTGTAAGTGCCGCCTTCGGAGCCGTCAGCCTTGAGGATAATCAACATGTCGTCGCTATCGTAGTCGAAAATCCTGTCCCGACCGTCGCCGGGTTTGTAGACGAAAACATCTGCCCCGTCGCCGCCATAAAGTGAATCGTTGCCACCGTCGCCCCAAAGCGTGTCATTGCCCGTACCGCCATAAAGTTCGTCGACGCCTTCACCGCCGCGCAGTAAATCATCACCGCTACCGCCCAATAGCGTGTCATCATCTTCACCGCCCCAGAGCGTATCATTGCCACTTCCACCTGAAAGTGAATCGTTACCTTCTGCGCCGAGGAGTGAATCATTGCCGCTGCCGCCGTCGAGAGTGTCGTTGCCCTGTTGACCGAGCAGACTGTCATTACCTGCGCCGCCCCATAAATAATCATCGCCGGAGCCGCCGTAAATCAAATCATCATCTCTGCCGCCTCGCAAAGTATCGTTGCCACTCCCGCCATAAATTGTACTCGCCGCATCGCCGCCGTTAATTTCAATCCCTACCGTCGCCGCCGAACCGTCAATGTAAGTGTAGCCCGTGCCGTCGAATGTGCCGCTGAAGTTCGCGCCGAGTGTGACATTTTCGCCGTCAATCGTGATTCCGTTCGACGTATAAGTTTTCTCCGAGATGATATTGCCGTTTTCGTCGACGATTGTAATTTTGGTAGAACCGTCCGCAACGTCCTTTAGCGTCATTGAACCGCCCGTCGTCTTGATGATAACGTCACTGCCGCTGACACTTTCCTCATGTTCGGTCGTGCCCACGAGTTGAATTTTATCGCTGCTCTTGTAGTTATAAATCGTATCGTCATTGTCGCCCGCCGTGAATTGGAAAATATTTTTGCTGCTGCCGAGCGTGACGAGATCATCACCCTTGCCGCCCGCGATTACGATATTGGAGCCGCTGTTGGAAATGTTATCGGCGTTGGCAGTTCCTGTGAAAGTCTTGCCGCCAAATTTCCCGCTGAGGTTAAATTTATATCCGCCGGCATTGCTCACAACTTCAACGTCCCCTGCAAAGTTCGCGTCCTTCAAGCTGACGTTGGAATCTTTAACCGTCGGAGCTGATTTAATGCCGCTAAGTTCAAGTGAAGTCGTCGAGCTGCTTTCAATGTAAGTAACCGATTTTGCGTCGTCGGAGAGTTTGAAATAATCATTCGTGGCGTCGGTCATGTAAGAAGCGTTGCCGTCCGCAATCGTCCAATAATTTTCAGCCGCCGTCGGAGCGGTATCAACGCCGCTTAACGCTAACTTGTAATCGCCGCTGATTGAAATATTATTCTTGCCGTCAAGGGCAGTTTCATTAAGCGTGACGGTTTTATCATCGACGCTGACGCCATTGCTTGAAGTCAAGCCGTTAATCGTGAAAAGCGTAGCCTTCGAGGTCGCCGCGGCGTAGGTAATTTTCTTGCCATTAACGACTGCACCTGCTGATGTCCATTCGCGATAGCTTAAAGTATTTTTCTTAGCGGAACTTGTCCAACCATGCTTAACCGTCGCGATTGAATCAATGCCGCCAATTGTCACGTCACCGGCCTTAATGCCGCCGTCAACTTTTTCAAGGGAAGTCACCTTGCTGTTGAGCTGAATCAAATCGCCCTTGTCGAATCCTTCAACGGTTAGCTGATAGCTGTTAGCTTTTAGCTGAATAGTATCATTGCCTTGAGCCGTGTTAATCGTGACATTTTGAGCCGCCGTGTTTGAAATTGAATCGTTACCCTTGCTGCCGCTGATGAAAATATTAGTGCCGGCATTTGAAATGGTATCAGCCGAAGCAGTGCCCGTGAAAGTCTTCCCGCCGAACTTGCCACTGAGGTTGAGTTTATATCCGCCCGCATTGCTCACAACTTTAACGTCGCCTGCAAAATTCGCGCCCTTCAAGCTGACGTTGGAACCTTTAACCGTCGGAGTGCCCTTGATGCCGCTGAACTCAATCTTATTGACGCCGCCAACTTCCGCATGATAAACAACAGTCTTGCCGTCGGTGGAGTAGTAAGAACCTGTGCCGCCTTCGAAGTAAGCACTGTTTTTCCAGCCGCTGATATTTTCCGCAGTCGTATCAACGTCGTTGGCCAGTGAAATTTTATAGCCGTCGGTGATTGTGACGGTCTTAGTCGTGAGAGCCGCCGCCTTGAGCGTGACGGTTTTATTTTTGTAAGTGAGGTAAGTGTCAATCGCCGAACCCGTCAATTTCTTCTTTAGGTTAAGCCCCGTGATTGTGAAAGTCTCGCCACCCGTCGCCGCAATGTAAGTGTAAGTCGTCGTCTTACCTTTCGTTGAGGGCTTGAAGTATTCGAGAGTTTTTTTGGCAGTGTAAACGCCGGCTTTAGTTAAAGTCGCGGGAACTTCTTCAGCTGTCGTGTTCATGTTGGCAAATTCGAGTGTGGCATTTGTCGCCCGCGCAGTGACCGTAATTTTGCCGCTCTTGTCGAATGAATTAGCCGGCAACGTGACTTTATAATTGCCGTTGCTTTGAAGTTCGGGAGTAATGCCGTCGACAGATTTAACGCCGCTGATTGTGAACTGTGCAACGCCGCCTTGAGCGGGCGTGAATGTGACGGTGCTTGAACCGCTCGTCCATGATGAACCGCTCTTGTAATTTACGTAAGTGAAGCCGTCCCAATGCGCAGAAACTTCAGCAGTCGTCGTGAGGTTGGAAGTATCAATCGTGCCGCCCGTGATTGTGATTGACTTGGGATTTTTCGGCAGGAGTGAATCGGTCGGAGTGAAGACAATGTTACTGCCGTCGCGGGTAAATAAATCTTCCGTCAAAGTCAAACCGCTCGCAAGTCCGCTGATTGTGAAAGTTTCACCGTCGAATTTTTCCTGCCAAATGTAAGAACCATTGACGAGTTTATAGCCGGCTTTAGTCCCGCTCAATGTGACGGTGTAAACGCCATTGCTTTCCGTGGCGGTGTAAGAAATATTTTCGGTGAGGATATCATCTTCGGGCAGGTCGAGTTGATAATTGCCGCCGCTGATTGAAATGGTTTTGTGGTCGGAAGAAATTGCCTCGCTCAAAATGCTGACTTTGTTTTCACTGACGATAACATTTTCATCAAGTTTAGCGTCATCACTCAAGCCGCTGACAGTAAAGGTCGTGGGAGTGGTGGCGGGGTGGAAAGTATATTCGTTGCCGCTGACCGTGAAATAAGCTTGCGTGTAAGATGATGTGTAAGTGTGAGTATCGTTGCCGCCCGTGAAAGTCGCGGGAACTTCGACAGGTGAAGTGTTCACGCCGCTAAGTTTGAGGTTGAAGTTTCCGTCGAGTTTGACGCTGTAAGGTTCGGTTGAAGTCGTGTCGAGAGCGTCATTATCAACCGTAACCGTGTTACCGTCAATCGTCACACCGTCCAAAGATTTAATGCCGCTCAACGTGAACTGTTCGCAACCTTGCCGCGCCGTATACTTAACGCCCGAATTACTCGCCGCATAATATTCACCCGTGCCCGCTGATGTGTAAGTCAATGTCCCGTCGCTGAAAGTCTTTGATTCGGCAATCGGTTCAGCGGTCGTATCAACGTCGGAATTGAGTTTGACGCTAAATTTACCGCCCGTGATTGTGACGTCCGATTTGTTCAGAGCCGCCGCTTTAAATTAAAGGTCGTAGTGTCGCCGTCGGTTACAAAAACATTTTCATTGAGTTTAGCGTCATCACTCAAGCCGTCAAGTATGAAAATTTTAGGTTCAGTCGCCGCATGGTAAGTTATCGTCGTGCCGAGTTCGTACCATTCGGCGTAGGTTGCTGAAGTGTATTTGCCATTGATGAGGCTCGCCGCATTTGCAACGGTCTGCGTTTGAGTGACGGTATCAGCCAACGCAAGTTTGTAACCGTTGTTGCCGCTGATTGTGATGTCATTCGTGCCGAGATTGTTCACCGTCAACGTGATGATTTTATTGGACGTGTCAACTTGGATAGCGTCAGTGATAGTGGCGTTAGTCAGCGTGAAAAGAATATCCCCGCCACTTGATTTAATGTAATTGATTTTATCGCCGTCAACAGTGTAACCGTCGCTGAAAGTCGCAGTCTTATATGACGTCCCGTCAAAGCCGGCCGATTTAATTTCAGTCGGGGATAAGTCATCGCTCAAGGCAAGTTTATATCCTCCGTCAACCGTAACAGATTTTTGATTGAGATTGTCCGCCGTGAGTGTGACAACTTTATTGACCGTGTCGACTTTGATAGTGTCGGTGATTTTAGCGTTAGTCAGCGTGAAGAGAATATCGCCGCCGCTCGATTCAATGTAAGTGATTTTATTGCCGTCAGCAGTGTAACCGTCGCTGAAAGTCGCAGTCTTATATGACGTCCCGTCAAAGCCGGCCGATTTAATTTCAGTCGGGGATAAG
>JAFRSO010000073.1 GCA_017427545.1 Selenomonadaceae bacterium | reverse complement strand
TGGTTTTCAATCGCTGACTTGGGATTCAGTCAACTTTGCTTAAAAAGTTTTCACAGGGAAGGGAAAATCTTTCTCGCGTCGAAGTGTGCAAGCATGAGACAGGTACTTAGCGTTTTTTTAAAAGAATGGAAAATTTTTTTGGCAGTCGCAGCAGTCTTATCGTTGCAGTTGATTTCGGCGGGACAACTTCGTTTATGCGGAGCGGTCTTAATCGGCGGTCTGTTAAATTTTTTTTATTTCCTATCGACGGCCGCCAGATTGGAAGCCGCTGCAAATTCTCCCGCACCTCAAGCGAAAAAAATTATGCTGATCGGTTTACTTTTGCGGCTCGGAATGATTTTCGCAGTCTTGGCAGTCGCCGTGCACATTTCCACGGAATTATTTTTGGCGGCGGCAGTTTCATTCGGTGTATTTTATTTTGCCACGCTGTTTATCCTGGCTCGTTCCGAAATTAAACGAAAGTTTTAATCAATTAGGAATGAGGAATGAGGAATTATTTTTAAACTCCTAACTCCTCACTCCTAACTGAAAGAAGGGAGGTGAATGTATGCATGAAATTGGTGTCCGCGAGACGGTAAATTTTCTCGGCTTGACGTTCAATATCGAAACGCTCAAAATGACGTGGCTGGCAATGGGCATTGTGATTTTGGTTGCGTGCCTGGCGACGCGAAATTTAAAAGTCGTCCCGCAAGGCTGGCAAAATTTCGTCGAGATGATTATCCTTTGGCTTCACGACCAAATTGATGCAATGATGGGTAAACGCGGAAGAATGCTTGCGCCGTTTATCGTCGGGCTGTTCATGTTTTTGCTGGCGAGTAATTTAATCGGACTTGTGCCACTCATGGCGTCGCCGACAAATGATTTAAATACGACGCTGGGGCTTGCATTGTTGGTAGTCTGTATCGTCCACTGCCTAGGCTTGTATTTCAAGGGCGGTCATTACATCGCGCACTTTTTCCAACCAACGCCGGTTTTCGTCGTCATCAACATGATTGAGGAGATTGCAAAGCCGATAACGCTTGCCTTCCGTCTATTCGGAAATATTCTCGCGGGCGAAATTTTAATCATCGTCTTGCTCAAGCTGATGCCGATTTGGATGCCGATACCTTCGGTTGCGTGGCTGGCATTCAGTATTTTTATCAGCTGCGTGCAGGCGGTTATCTTCACAATGCTCTCAATGGCTTATCTTGCCAACGCGGTCAGGGAAGATCATGCGGAGTGAGTTCGAGTTATCTACTTTTTCATTGCGGTTGAACTACTTTTTCTTTGCGCGCCCATTTAGCGGGAGAGCTGTTAGCTAGTAGCTGGTAGCTAGAAGCTAAGAAGCTTCCTGCGTCGTGGTCGCGGCGGCCGTCATCCTTGACGGCCTCTAAGTCGTCAATTTAATTAAAACTTTTTTATGATTTAAGGAGGATTTTTTAACATGGAACATGCGATTATGGTAGCAGCAGCACTTTTGGGCGCAGGTATCACTATGGGTCTGGCGGCAATCGGCGCAGGCGTCGGCGATGGTCTCGTCACCAGCAAATTCATTGACGGCATCACCCGTCAGCCCGAAGCCAAAAATACTCTCTTCACCAACACGCTTATCTCCGTCGGCTTGATTGAGGCTATGGCGATTATCGCAACCGTCGTCGCGCTCATCATGCTCTATGCTAACCCGCTTCTTTAATGCGTAATGCGCAAGGCGTAATGCGTAATTAAAGGGGTGATTTGTTTTGATTGAAATTAACGCAACGATTCTCGCGCAAATTCTCAACTTCCTGATACTCGTCGTACTCTTGCGGGCAGTTGCCTACAAACCCGTTGCAAGACTTTTGCAGCAACGCTCCGATAAAATCAAGGGCGATATAGACAAGGCAGAGGCTGATCGTAAGGCGGCGGAACAAACTTTGGCGCAATACAAAGCTCAACTTTCCGACGCTCAACAAAAAGCTCAAGCAATCGTCGACAAGGCAAACCTCGCTGCCCGTCAAGAACATGACGCCGCAGTTGAGGAGACGCGTAAGGAAATCGAGCGCATGAAACAATCCGCGCAAGCTGAAATTGAAAGTGAACGCAATCGCGCCTTCGAGGAAATGAAATCGCAAATAGTTTCCTTGAGCATGGCGGCGGCGGGCAAAATCGTTTCCAAAAATATCGATACCAAGGAAAATGATAAACTCGTCAACGATTTTATTTCCAAGCTTGATAAAAGTATGTTCGCGGACTTGAAATGAGGTGGCTTGATGCTTAACATTCAGCTCGCCTCAAAATATGCCACGGCGATTTTTGAAATTGCCAAAGACGAAAATAATCTTGACGGCTACGACAAAGATTTGGGTAAAGTTCGTGCGGACGTGTTCGCAATCCCCGAAGCCGTGAAGTTTTTTCAAAATCCGCTCGTGCCTCAACAGGCGAAGAAAGATTTGCTCGTCAAGGCCTTCGACAAAGAAATTTCCGCAACTGTCATGAATTTCTTAATGCTCCTCGTCGACAAGAAACGTATCGGCGTCTTCAACGAGATTTACGACATTTTCACGTCGCTGAAAAATAAGGAGCAGGGAATTTTAATCGCGGACGTGACGACAGCTTTTCCGCTCACGAAAAAACAGCAGGACGCGCTTATCAAAAAGCTCACGTCGCTTACGGGGCGCAAAATCCAAATTCGTCCGCACAAAGACACGTCAATTCTCGGCGGACTCATCTTAAAAATCGGCGACAAGCGTATCGACGGTTCAGCCGCCGGTCGCCTGCGCGAACTCAAAAATTCAATGCGAAATTAAAAAATTTTTATTACTCGCACCCGGAGAGGTGAAGTATCAAACATGAAGATAAATCCTGATGAAATTACTGCCATAATTAAGGAACAGATTAAAAATTACAACGTCGATTTGAATGTTGACGAGGTCGGTACGGTCATTGAGATTGGTGACGGTATCGCGCACATTCACGGGCTGGATAAGGCTATGGCGGGCGAATTGCTCGATTTCGGCGACGATATTTTTGGTCTCGTCCTCAACCTTGAGCAGGACAACGTCGGCGCGGTTATTCTCGGTCGTGACAATGAAATTAAGGAAGGCGCGACTGTTAAACGCACGGGGCGAATTATGCAAGTGCCCGTCGGCGAAAATATGATTGGACGCGTCGTTGATGCTCTCGGACGACCGATTGACGGTAAAGGCCCGATTCAAACGACTATGGCTCGTCCCGTCGAATTCAAAGCCCCCGGTATCGCTGACAGAAAATCCGTCCATGAACCGCTGCAAACCGGCTTGAAGGCTATCGACGCACTTGTTCCGATTGGGCGCGGACAGCGTGAGTTGATTATCGGCGACCGCGGCATTGGTAAATCGGCTATCGCAATCGACACGATTATCAATCAGAAGGGGCAGAATTGTATTTGCGTTTACGTGGCGATTGGTCAGAAGGCGTCGACGGTTGCCCGCGTCGTGAAAACTTTGGAAGATCATGGCGCAATGGAATATTCAATCGTAGTTGCGGCAACTGCTGCCGACTCTGCACCGCTCCAATATCTCGCGCCTTATTCGGGCGTCACGATGGCGGAATATTTCATGTACGAAAAGCACGGGCACTGCCTTTGCATTTACGACGACTTGACTAAACACGCGGCGGCTTATCGTGCAATGTCATTGCTCTTGAGACGCCCGCCCGGTCGTGAAGCATATCCCGGCGACGTTTTCTATCTCCACTCAAGACTTTTGGAACGTGCCGCAAAACTTTCCGACAGGCTCGGCGCAGGCTCGATTACAGCTCTGCCGATTATCGAAACTCAAGCGGGCGACGTTTCGGCTTACATTCCGACCAACGTCATTTCAATCACTGACGGGCAAATCATGCTTGAAACCGATTCATTCTACAGCGGCATTCGTCCGGCAATCAGCGTCGGCTTGAGCGTGTCACGTGTCGGCGGTGCTGCGCAGATTAAAGCCATGAAACAAGTTGCCGGCACAATGCGTTTGGACTTGGCGCAATATCGTGAGTTGGCAGCGTTCGCGCAATTCGGCTCCGACCTCGACAAAGCTACGAAAGCTCAACTCGACCGCGGCGCACGTATGGTTGAAACGCTTAAGCAGTCGCAATATTCCCCGCTTGCCGTTGAAGATCAAGTCTTGACGATTTTTACGGCGGTCAGAGGATTTTTGGCTGATATTCCCGTCGACAAAGTTGTTACCTTCCACGCCGACTTTATCAAGTTCATGCACGCCAACCATCCCGATATCGGCAAGAAAATTGCTGAAAAGAAAAAACTTGATGACGCTCTCGAAGCCGAAATCAAAGCGGCCGTCACCGAATTTAAAGAGACAGTCACCTACAAGGTCGCGGAATGAGGCGGTGGCGTAAATGGCAAATTTACAACACATACGCCGCAGGATAAAGAGCGTCAAGAATATTCAAAAGATAACCAACGCAATGGACATGATAGCCCGTTCGCGATTCAATGCGGCACGTGAAGCGTTGCTGTCGAACGTTCCCTACGTCGCCAAGACTAAGGAAATTATGCGGCGGGTTATGGGTCAAATGCGCGGGCGGGAATATGAGCACCCGTTCATCAAAACTCGCGCCGACTTAATTGCCGAACAGCAGGAGGGTGCCGGAAAATTTCTGTTCATCGTCATTGCGTCGGATAAAGGGCTGGCAGGTTCATTTTCAAGCAACGTCTTCAAGGCGGCGCATGATACAATTGAATATGACGGCACAGGCGAAAGTTCTTCCCTTGATGATGACGGCGACGACGAAAACTTTCACAGGAAAAATTTCGACGCGCTCAAAGGCATCAAGCCGGCGGGTAAACGTACTCCCAAGCAGCAACGTCAGATGAGTGCGACGGGCGGTATGGCCAGGGCTACGGCTCGTCGTGATAGCGGTGGAACTTCAAGCGGCACAGCTTCCGAGGTTCGCGAATATCACGACGCGGATTACGTTGACGGCATTGAACTTATCACCGTCGGCAGGAAGGCTACGACGCATTTTAAGCAACGCGGCTACAACATCATCAAAAGTTATCACGGCATAAGCGAGCGTCCGCAATACAAATACGCCAAAGAAATTACCGATTTGGTTATGGAGCGATTCGCCAGCGGTGAGATTATCGACGTGACGTTGATTTATACTCAATTCAAGTCGGCGATAAGTTGCATTCCCGACGACGTGACGCTGTTGCCGATTGTCACCGACGATTACGCAAAATCCAGCGCGAATCTCAAAGAGGAATACATTTACGAGCCGGATGTTGTTTCGATTTTGAATGACTTCATGCCGCGCAGAATTGCCACGAGGATTTACGGCGCAATGCTTCACTCTGCAGCGTCGGAGCTGTCTTCGCGAATGAACGCAATGAGTAACGCGACTGATAATGCTCAAGAACTCGTCGGCAGGCTCAATCTGTTTTATAACAAAGTTCGTCAGGCGGGCATCACCAACGAGATTAACGAGATTGTCGGCGGTGCCAATGCGCTTGAGTAGGTGAACATACTTTTCTTTGCGATTAAATCTACTTTTCTTTGCTCGTCCAAAGAAAAGTAGCAAAAGAAAAGACGCCTCGCAGGGGCGGTTAGTCGCTCATGGTTTCAACGTTAAAGTTACCCGAAGCCGTGAGTTGCCCGCGGACTTCGCATCACGCTCAGTGCGCGGGCTAAGGCGCACGTCCTGTGCGCCTCAAATTTCCCTCATTCCCTAAAAAAGGAGGAACAAAATTTTGGCGAAAGGTAAAGTAGTTCAGGTTATCGGCGCGGTCGTCGACATTGAATTTCCCGTCGGCGAACTGCCCGAAATCTTGAACGCTGTAAAAATACAGGGCAAGTCCGGCAACGTCGAAATTGATTTGGTCGCGGAAGTCATGCAACATCTCGGCGACGGTGTCACGCGTTGTATTGCAATGAGTTCAACGGACGGACTTGTTCGCGGCATGGAGGCGGAAGATACCGGCGCGCCGATTACAATTCCCGTCGGCGAAGAATGCCTCGGACGCGTCTTTAACGTCCTCGGTCAAACCGTCGACAACAATCCCAAACCCGTCGGCAACAAACATTGGAGTCCGATTCACCGCAAGGCTCCGACTTTTGAGGAGCAGGAAACTTCCACGCAAATTTTGGAGACGGGCATTAAAGTTGTCGACTTGATTGCGCCATATTCTCGCGGCGGCAAAACGGGATTATTCGGCGGCGCAGGTGTCGGAAAAACCGTTATCATCATGGAGCTGATTCACAATATCGCAACGGAGCACGGCGGCTACTCGGTATTTTCAGGCGTCGGCGAACGTACCCGCGAAGGTAACGATCTTTGGTCGGAAATGACCGAATCCGGCGTTATCGATAAAACCGCGCTGGTTTACGGCCAGATGAATGAACCGCCCGGTGCTCGTATGCGCGTAGGTCTCACCGGCTTGACTATGGCTGAATATTTCCGCGACGCCTTGGGCAAAGACGTTCTGCTGTTCATCGATAACATCTTCCGTTTCATTCAGGCAGGCTCGGAAGTTTCAGCTTTGCTCGGACGTATGCCGTCAGCCGTCGGTTATCAGCCAACACTTACCAACGACGTCGGCGCATTGCAGGAGCGTATCACTTCCACAAAGAAAGGTTCGATTACTTCCGTGCAAGCTGTTTACGTTCCCGCTGACGACTTGACTGACCCGGCACCGGCCGCGACGTTCACACACCTTGACGCGACGACAGTTTTGAGCCGTCAAATTGCAGAGTTGGGAATTTATCCCGCCGTCGACCCGCTCGACTCGACAAGCCGTATCCTCGATCCGAACGTTATCGGCCGCGAACATTACGAAGTTGCTCGCGGAGTTCAGGCCGTTTTGCAGAAGTATAAAGAGTTGCAAGACATCATCGCGATCCTCGGCATGGAAGAACTTTCCGACCAAGATAAATTGACTGTCAGCCGCGCCAGAAAAATTCAGCGTTTCTTGTCGCAACCGTTCTTTGTCGCCGAAGTCTTCACCGGTTCGCCCGGCAAATACGTCCCGCTCAAGGATACGATTCGCGGCTTCAAAGAAATTCTTTCCGGCAAATACGACGACTTGCCCGAAAATGCATTTTACATGGTCGGCGGCATTGAGGAGGCCGTTGCGAAGGCTGCTAAACTCAAGGAGGCGTGACAAATGGCCACAATCCTGCTTGAGGTTGCCACGCCCGATAAAGGCGAAGTTTACGCAAAAGATATCAACATGCTCATCACCCGTTCAATTTGCGGGGAGCTGGGCATTTTGCCGAAGCACGCCAATCTTTTAACGGAACTCATTCCGCACGCAATGAGAATCAAGGAAGGTAGCGGCGAGGTTAAACTTTTCATCAGCGGCGGATTTATGGAAGTCACGCCCGAAAAAATTACAATCCTTGCGGACGCGGCAGAGGTTCCCGACGATATCGACGTTGACCGCGCCAGGGCTGCTTACAAACGCGCTGAAGAACGCCTTGCCAAAAAAGATTCTGACATCGACATTGACAGGGCGGAGGCGGCTCTTGCCAGAGCTAAAGCTCGACTTTTGGTTAAAGGCGTCCCAATGCCTTAAAAAACTTTTAAGCAAAAAAATTTCCCGTCGAAAGGCGGGATTTTTTATTGTAAAATTTAATTACGTAAGTTATAATTACAAAAAATTTTGGAGGTGAGTTCATGCCTAACATAAAGAGCGAAATTCTGTCGGTTGCGCCGAAAACGAATATGCCCGTCGAGTGGTGTCAAATTTTTGCGAATTGTGTGCAAAGAGTCGCCGACCGCCTCGGTGTCGAACTTGAAGCCCGCCCCGGCGGCAGAAAACGTTGCATTTTCATCACCCCGAAGACATTCGGCGATTCAAAGGACTCAATTACAAATCTCAACTTCGCGGGATTTGATTACGGAAAGGCGTGGGAGCAACCCGGTCACGCTTTCGATATGTTTACCGCCGTCGGCGTGAACAATTATTGGTACAATCAGCGGCAATTTCCCAAGCTTAATAATTCGGATTTAATCAAAATGCTTGAGGATATTTATCGTCCGTGTCGCTTCAGGCGTCTGATACGAATTAAAAAAAGCGGCTATGATGCTTTGTGAGACAATTAAAGATTACACGTCACTTGCCGACTGTGTTAAGGACGCTCGCAAAAGCGGGATTTGGTTCTCATACATGACGCCCGCCGATTGCATAAAAAAGCTTAACTCTCTCGGCGTGACAAGCGGCGACGCGATAGACAAATTGCGCAGATTCAAATTCAAAGATTACAACTGGCTTGAATATTTGCATATCGTAACCGCAGTGCCGATTGATTGTAAACTGTTTCTTGCCAAAGACCCTGCGACGCTTGCGGCATTTGAAAGGCAAATGGCGCAGCATATCGTCGGCATGATTCTGCTTGACTTGATTTACAGAGAAGACCGCCGTGTTGCTCTCAAAATTAAAGCTCTGATTGACAAGATGCGATCTTAAAATTTTCCCCGTCAATGCGACGGGGATTTTTTTATTGACAGAAAAATTTTTCTGCGTGATAATCGCCTACAGTCAAAAAATTTTTGGCGAGGCGATTAAATGAGGCGGCAGAAATATCTTTCAGTATCGGCGATGATAGCTTATATCGCGTTCATCAACATGTTTATCCCGCTGTCAACGGATTTATATTTGCCCGCGTTACCGGAAATGGGAAATTATTTTTCGGCGAGTGAATTTCTTGTCGGCTTGACGTTGACGATATTTTTTTTCGTATTCGCGGTGAGCATGGTACTTTTCGGGCCGATGGCGGACAAATTCGGGCGACGACCGATTTTGATTTTCGGCGCGACGATTTACACGCTGGCATCATTTTCCTGCGCGATCTCGGCGAATATTTATTTTCTGCTGGCGGGAAGATTTTTTCAGGCAGTCGGTTCGGGCGCAGTGATAACGGTCTCGACGGCATTAATCAAAGATTGTTTCCGCGGACAAGTCATGAGAAAAATTTTGGCAATCACTCAAGCCCTCGGAGTAATCGCGCCGATGGTCGCACCACTCGTCGGAGGATTGTTGCTGACGTTCACGGACTGGCGCGGATCATTTTATCTGCTGACGATTTTGGGCGCGATAAATTTAATCGTGGCGTTTTTATTCTGCGAAACATTATCCGAACACAAACGTTATCGCGGAGGAATTTTCAACTCACTGACACTTTTAATCGGCGTCGCCCGGCAAAAATATTTCATTGCGGTTTTGATAATGTTCGCGCTTCTGTCGAAACCTTACATGGCGTATTTGAGCGCGTCATCATTTATCTACGTGGAATTTTTCGGATTGACGGCGCAGGAGTACAGCTACTTTTTCGCGGTAAATTCGGCGGCATCAATCGCGGGGCCGATTTTGTATTTGAGGCTGAAAAATCATTTGTCGAACGTGACCATGTTGAAGTTATGCTTCTTCGTGGCGGCATTGAGCGGAATTTTAGTTTCAAGCGTCGGACAAACGCGGGCGATAATTTTCTTGCTGTCATTCCTGCCATTCACGGTGATTGGCGCAGTGTCACGGCCGTTCGCAATGGAAATTCTCTTGCTTGAGGCGAGAGAAAATATCGGGACGGCTTCGGCGGTTATAAATTTCGTGCCGACATTATTCGGGAGCTTGGGCATGATGCTCGGAACGCTGCCTTGGAGCAATTTTGTTGACGGGCTGGGATTAGTCATGATGATTGCGACGACGCTATCAATCGTGCTGTGGCTTTTGATTAAGAGCGGGAAATTTGGTTCGGCTCGTCAAAATGCAAGCGACTTGACATGAGCTGTTAGCTATTAGCTACTAGTACCTAGTTCTAATCCCTAGCTTGAATACCTGAATACATTGGCGAAAAGCTTTGCTAAAATTGCGCGAAAGGTTATAATAGGCGGCGACAATTTCAAAATCAAAGGAGAAAATTTAAATGTCAATGATCATGACGGCAACACATGCGGCGGGCAGAAAGTTAAAGGACGCAATCTTCGACGCGAATCAGGCTTGCAACGAGGCGATAAAAATTCACGGGGCGGAGGCAGTCACCAATGCTACAATCGGCGTGGTGCTCGATGAGGAAGGAAACCTTGCGACGCTCCCGACAGTCGAAAAAGTTTTCCGCTCAATGGATTTTTCGGAGCTGGTTGCATACGCGCCGATTTCGGGACTGCCTGCATACCTCGACGCCGTGATTAATTTGACCTTCGCCGACAACAAGCCCGAAGGATTTTTTGGAGCGGTGGCGACGGCCGGCGGTACGGGCGCAATTCATCACGCCATTGCAAATTACGCTGAACGCGGCGACGCCGTTTTGACTTCGGATTGGCGTTGGGGAACTTACGACATTATCTGCAACGAAACCGGTAAACGGCTTGAGACTTTTAAACTTTTCGACGCCGCCTTGAATTTTAACTTGAGCGATTTTGCGGTTAAGGTTGACGCGCTCTTGAAGAATCAAAAATCTTTGCTCGTGATTATCAATACTCCCGCGCATAATCCGACGGGTTACGCGCTAAGTTCCGACGAGTGGGATAAAGTTATCGACGTGCTCAAGGCTCAATCGTCGACCGGTAAAAAAATTTCTCTGCTCGTCGACATTGCCTACATTGATTTTGCCGGTGAGAAAAATTCCACGCGGGCTTTTATGAAAAAATTTTCCAACCTTCCGGAAAATCTTTTCGTGATGATTTCGTTCAGCATGTCGAAGAGCTACACTTTCTACGGTCAACGGACGGGCGCGTTGATTGGAATTTCGTCGAGTGAAGCGGTTATCGATGACTTCAAAAACGTCAGCAAATATTCTTGCCGCGCTACATGGTCGAATATAAATCGCGGGGCGCAAGCTCTGTTAGTCAAGCTCGCCGCCGATAAAGATATTTTGCCGATTTACGAGGCGGAGCGCAGTGAATTATATCAGATGGTGAAGCGTCGCGCAGATGTTTTCGTCACCGAGGCGAAGGCTTGCGGCTTAAAGGTCGTGCCGTATAAGGGCGGATTTTTTATCGCTGTGCCTGCCGAAAATCCCGCTGCCGTCTGCAAAAAACTTCACGACGAATTGATTTTTGCCGTCCCGCTGAAGTTGGGAATTCGAGTTGCGGCTTGCTCAACATCATTTGAAAAAATGCACGGTGTCGCAGAAAAAATTCTTCGTGCCATGAGATAAATCAGTGGTTAGTGATTAGTTGTTAGAAAAATCTAATTACTAATCACCAATCACTAACCACTAAAATCCCGTCAAATGCGGCGGGATTTTTTTTGTTGCAAGGAAAATTTTTTGAACGTATAATAGCCGAAGTTTTCAAAGGAGGAAATTCAATGGGAGTAAATTCCGAACGCAGAAATATAGCGATAATCGCACACGTCGACCATGGCAAAACTACGCTGGTTGACGCAATGCTCAAGCAAAGTCACATTTTCCGCAAAAATGAACAGGTTGCCGAACGTGTCATGGACAGCGGCGACTTGGAACGCGAACGCGGCATTACGATTCTTTCCAAAAACACGGCGATTCTCTACAAGGGTATTAAAATTAATATCGTCGACACGCCCGGACATGCTGACTTCGGCGGAGAGGTTGAACGCGTCCTCAATATGGTTGACGGCGTTTTACTTTTGGTTGACGCTTTTGAAGGGCCGATGCCTCAAACAAAATACGTCCTGCGCAAAGCTCTTGAACATAAGCTCAAGCCGATTGTCGTGATAAATAAAATTGATCGCCCTGAAGCGCGTGTCGATGAAGTTTATGACGAGGTTTTGGAATTGTTCATGGAACTTGACGCCGACGATGAGCAGCTTGATTTTCCGGTAATTTACACGGCGGCCAAGCAGGGTATTGCGAAACTCGACATTCACGACGAGAGCCATAATCTTCAGCCGCTGATGGATACGATTTTGAAAGAAATTCCGCCGCCCGAAGGTGAACTTGATGCGCCGCTCCAACTGGTAGTCACGACGCTTGAGGCTGATGATTACGTCGGGAAAATTGCAATCGGCCGAGTTCAGCGCGGGAAAATTAAATCGGGCGAAACTATCGCGCTGATGAGTGAGGGCGGTATCAAGAAAGCTAAAGTCGGCAAGGTTTTCACGTATGACGGCTTGAATCGCGTTGAAACTGCCGAAGCTCAAATGGGCGAGATTGTCGCGTTGACGGGCTTGAGTGAAGTTTCAATCGGTGATACGGTTGCTGACGTTGAGCACCCCGAAGCCCTGCCGTCAATCCGAGTGGACGAGCCGACTTTGAGCGTGACTTTCGGCGTCAACACAAGTCCTTTCGCGGGCAAGGAAGGACAATTTTTGACGAGCCGCCACATTCGCGACAGACTTTTCAAAGAGGCTCAAACAAATGTTGCGTTGCGTGTCGAAGAAACATCTTCGGCGGACGTGTTCAAAGTCAGCGGGCGCGGTGAGTTGCACCTGTCGATTTTGATTGAGACGATGCGCCGCGAAGGTTACGAAATGCAAATTGGCAAGCCCGAAGTCGTCTACAAGCTGATTGACGGGCAGAAATACGAGCCGATAGAAAATTTGACGGTCGAAGTGTCGCAAGATTACATGGGCACGGTCATGGAAAGTTTAGGTCGGCGCAAAGCTGAACTCAAAAATATGCAAAACGTCGCGGGGTATATGCGGCTGAATTTTTTGATACCGGCGCGAGGGCTTATCGGATTTCGGTCGGAACTTTTGACTTCGACGCGCGGTAACGGCATAATGAATCATGTTTTTCACGGCTACGAACCATACAAGGGCGATATACCAGGTCGCAGTCGCGGAAGTTTGGTTGCATTTGAGCAGGGCGAAACTACCGGTTACGGGATTTTCAATTTGCAGGATCGCGGCGTCATGTTCATTGAGCCGGGGCAAAAAGTTTACGAGGGCATGATTGTCGGCGAAAACTCTCGCGAAATGGACATTGACATTAATCCTTGCAAGCAGAAACATCAGACGAACATTCGCTCAAGCAATGCCGACGAAGCGATTAGACTTGTGCCGCCGAGATTTATGAGTCTTGAACAGGCAATGGAGTATATCAACGATGATGAACTTGTCGAAGTCACGCCGAAAAGTATTCGACTCCGCAAGGCGATTCTTGACCGTGTAACGCGTGGTCGTGCTGCCAAAAATGCCCGAAAGTAATTGATTGTCCGTGAAGGAATCAACCGCCGCCATATCGAAAGCGAAAGAAAATTTTTCGGTAACACATTTGAACGATTTCATAGAAGATAAAGTTACGCCCGCGCCTGCCGACGCCGTAACATTAA
This sequence comes from Selenomonadaceae bacterium, assembly GCA_017427545.1. Lineage (GTDB taxonomy): Bacteria > Bacillota > Negativicutes > Selenomonadales > Selenomonadaceae > Quinella. The sequence goes on along the minus strand of JAFRSO010000073.1, from coordinate 15,989 downwards.
CGATACTAAGGGAAAAAATTGAGGAGTTGCTTGACGTTTTGACGCCGCGTGAAAAAAATGTTCTGTGGCGAAGATTCAGACTTCGGCAATTTGAGTCACAAGCTTTGGGAAAACTTCGCGAGCCTGCGCAAATTCAAAAGCTAAATGACTTTATCGGTTGATTGAAAAATTCATTATTCGGCTTGAAGGATTTATCCGCCGCCATATCGAACACGTTTTTTAGAAACTAGGAACTAGGAACTAGTAGCTATCAGCTAGCAGCTAAACAGGAGGTGTTTGTTATGGCGGTAAAAGAATTTTCGGAGGACGTGGAACTGTATCTTGAGGAAGTGCGGCGAATCCCGCTGCTTACGGCTCAAGAATTCCACATGCTTTTACTTCGGGCGGCGGACGGTGATGAGGACGCGCAATCAGAGCTGGTCAACGCGAACTTGCGACTCGTCGTCAACATAGCGCGCAATTATATCGGTCACGGCGCGGCATTTTCGGACTTGATTCAAGAGGGCAATATCGGCCTTATGAAGGCGGTCAAAAAATTCAGCACGAAAGGTTCGGCGACTTTCATCGAATACGCGGAGGAGTGCATTGAGGCGGCGATTGTCCGTGGCTTGCGTGAAATGGAGCATACCGCGCAAGTCTCACTTGACACGCCGATTGATGAGAGAACTTATAACGATAGAGATAAATTTGCGGTCGAGGGTGATTTTGTCGAGGGCTTGACACTTGCCGATTTCGTCGAGGACAGCAAAACTCCGACGCACTTTGATCGCGTGAATCATTCGCAAATGCGCGAACTCCTGCGTGAAGTTTTGAACACTTTGCCGCCTTACGAGAAAAAAGTTTTGGCGTTGAGATTCGGGCTGGAAGACGGGCGCATTCATTCGGTCGACGAAGTCGCAAGGATTTTCAAAGTCAGCGGCAACACCATTAAAACCGTCGAGACAAAGGCGTTGAAAAAGCTCCGTCAACCGACGTGTTCGGCCAAGCTCAAAGATTTTTATTGACGCCTGAAAAAAACTTGAAAAAACCTTTGCAATTTATGAAATGCTGTGTTAGAATGGGGACGCTAACAGATAGCAAACCATTTAGCGGAAGGGCGATTGTTTATGATAGTGATGGACTGGATAAGGAAACTTACGGATATAATTATGCCGCTGGAGCCGCCTGATGAAGAGGAAGAGCTTAAGGATACGAAAAAAGCTGATGCCAAAACTGAAGAGGCAAAATCCGAACAGGTAAAGCAACCTGCTCAAGCACAACCGGCAGGTCAATCTTTTCAGGCGGAAAAGCAGACGATTGGTATCGGGCAAAATTTCAGCGGCGGGTCAATGAGTTTCACGCGCAACGGCGGCATGGTAAGCACGGCTGATAACGGCGTCACGTCAATGGGCGGCGTTCGTTACGAGGCTTACAACAACGACACTTCGGAAACGTCGGTGCGTCCCAGCCTGGCTGTGGTGAAAACGCCTCAACTTACAATGAAAATCTACGCTCCCACGAAGTATGACGGGCAAGTTAAGCAAATCGCTGACGACCTGCTCAAAAACAATGCGGTTATCGTCAACTTTGAGGGCGTCGACGACATTGAACAGCAACGTATCGGCGACTTCGTTATTGGTGCCGTGTACATGATTAACGGGCGCGCAGAAATGGTTTCAAAGAAAATCGTTTTGTATGTGCCCAGCGGTATTGAATACGAGATGGCTGCCAAATCTATTCCGGCAATGCGGCGTTATAATTGAGAGGCGAGACGGAAATTAATTCAAAAATTTACACATAAAAAGCGGGCACTGGATATGTTGCCTGCTTTTTATTTAGGAATATTCATTCATACTTTCTTTGCGTTATTGATCTACTTTTTCTTTGCGTGTCCAAAGAAAAAGTAGCAAAAAGAAAGGACACCTCGCAGGGGCGTTTAATCCTCATGACTTCAACGTTAAGATTACCCGTAAGCAGGTGTTGCCCGCAGACTTCGCATCACGCTCAGTGCGCGGGCTTAGCCGTCATCCTTGACGGCTTTAAAATGATTGAGGAGGAAAATTATTTTGCAAGACGGATATTTAACGCAGGAACGTGCGCCGATTTTGGAGGCGTTGGAAAAAATGAAGTCGGCAAGGCTCGTGCCATTCGATGTGCCGGGACATAAACGCGGTCGGGGAAATCATGAGCTGGCTGAATTTTTAGGTCAAGAGTGTTTGGACGTGGACGTTAATTCAATGAAGCCGCTGGATAATTTATGTCACCCCGTCAGCGTGATTCGTGACGCAGAAATTTTAGCGGCGGAAGCGTTCGGGGCAGCGCACAGTTTTTTGATGATTGGCGGGACGACTTCGGCTGTGCAGGCGATGATTCTTTCCACATGCAAGCCCGGCGATAAAATTATTTTGCCGCGAAATGTTCACCGCTCGGCGATTAACGGGCTGATTTTGTGCGGAGCCGTTCCGATTTACGTCAATCCTCAAGTCGACGAAAGGCTTGGAATTTCTCTGGGCATGAAGGTTGAGGAAGTCATTGCCGCCATAAAAAATAATCCCGACGCCAAGGCCGTCCTCGTCAACAATCCGACTTACTACGGGATTTGCTCCGACATTGCCACGATAACCAAAGTTGCTCATGAACACGGCATGAAAGTTTTGGCAGACGAAGCTCACGGCACGCATTTTTACTTCAACAAAAAATTGCCGGCCTCGGCGATGAGTGTCGGCGCGGATATGGCAGCGGTTTCAATGCATAAATCCGGCGGTTCATTGACGCAAAGTTCACTGCTCTTGTCGGGCAAAAATATCAACGCCGGCTACGTCCACCAGATTATAAATCTCACGCAGTCGACGAGCGGTTCATATCTTTTGATGGCGAGCTTGGATATTTCGCGGAGAAATTTGGCGTTGCGCGGTGAAGAAATTTTCGACAAGGTGATTGAGCTGGTCGAATATGCCCGCGACGAAATAAATTTTCTCGGCGGCTGGTATGCTTACGGCAAAGAACTTGCTGACGGCTGCGCGGTTTATGATTTTGACGTAACGAAACTTTCCGTCTTCACGAGGGCGGTTGGACTTGCGGGCGTTGAGGTTTATGACATTCTGCGCGATGAATACGACATTCAGCTTGAGTTCGGCGACATTGCAAACATTTTGGCTTACGTGTCAGTCGGCGACCGCGTCAAGGATATTGAACGGCTGGTGAGTGCTCTGGCCGACATCAAGCGCATTTATCGCAAAGACCCTTCGCGCCTCATGAAGGTTGAGTACATTGATCCGATTGTCGATGCCGCCCCGAAAGATGCTTTCTACGCCGAAAAAATTTCCTTGCCGATTGATGAAACCGTCGATAAAACTGCGGCTGAATTTTTGATGTGCTATCCTCCGGGCATTCCGATTCTTGCACCGGGCGAAAGAATCACGAAAGAAATTTTAGATTACGTCCGTTACGCCAAACGCAAGGGCTGCCAAATTACCGGCCCCGAAGATATGACGATTCAACGCTTTCAGGTTATGGCTTGAGAAATTTATAGCGCAAATAGTTAATCGTCTCTTTAAGCTCTTGAATATCTTGACGAATTTTTTCAATGCTTCTGTCGAGCAAAATTAATTTATGTTCTTCACGACGAATTTGTTCACGTAAATTTTCAATGGCGCGTTCACGATTTTTCTGATCGATACGGATTTTTTGCAAGTCAATCATGACGATCACTCCCCGTAAAATTTTAGCATACTTGAGGAGGTTTTAAAATTGGAGCTTTGGTTTAGTGAGCAACATACGCCGAACGTCAGATTTTCGCTCAAGGTCGACAAACAGCTTTTCAGTGAGACCAGTGAATTTCAGCGCGTGGATATTTTTGATTCGGCGGAGTTCGGGAGAATTTTGGTTTTCGACGGACGAATCATGACGACTGAACGCGACGAATTTATTTACCACGAAATGATTACGCATGTGCCGTTGTGCGTAAATCCCGACATAAAAAAAGTTTTGCTGGTCGGAGGCGGTGACGGAGGCTCGGCGCGTGAGCTTCTCAAATACGACACGATAGAAAAAATTGATCTCGTTGAAATTGATGAGACGGTCGTCCGCGCCTGCAAAAAATTCATTCCGCAAACTGCCGCTTGCCTCGATAATCCTCGCGTAGAAATTTTTTTCGCGGACGGACTGAAATTTATTCGCCGCAAAACTGACGAATACGATTTGATTATAGTTGACTCGACTGACCCTTTCGGAGTCGGTGAGGGGCTTTTCACGAAGGAATTTTACGGCAACTGCTTCAACGCCCTGCACGAAGGCGGCATTATGGTTAATCAGCACGAAAATCCGTTTTACTCCCGCGACGCCGCCGCCATGCAACGCGCTCATAAACGCCTGTTGAGTTCATTTCCCGTCGTCCGCGTATATCAAATTCACATTCCGACTTACCCCGCGGGGCAATGGCTTTTCGGATTCGCGTCGAAAAAATTTCATCCTACCAACGCCGTCAACTTCGCCCGCTGGAATTCTCTCAACTTGCAGACGAAATATTACAACACAAAAATTCACGTCGGAGCATTCGCCCTGCCGACTTACGTCATAAAAACTTTGCTTGCCGCCGAATAAATTTCAGCTTATGCGGCCGGTTGATAAAAACGATTTGAGTTGTTAGAATTCGTGCAAAAGTTCAAGTGAGGTACGGGAAAATGTTTAAGCAAAATTTGCGCGTCGTCGTGGCGATTGACAGCTTGAAAGGCAGCTTGACGAGTTTGGAGGCGGGCAAGGCGGCTCGTGACGGAATTTTATCGGCGTCGCCAAAATCCGAAGTGAAAATTTTTCCTTTGGCTGACGGCGGCGAGGGAACTTGTCGGGCGATAATTGCGGGGCTCGGCGGCAAGTTGAAATCGGCTCAAGTTACCGATCCTCTCGGCGGAAAAGTTATGGCGGAGTTCGGCGAAGTGCCCGATAAAAAATTGGCGGTCATCGAAATGGCAAATGCCGCGGGACTTCCGCTCGTCCCCGAAGATAAACGCAATCCGCTCAACACGACAACTTACGGCGTCGGCGAACTGATTAAAATTGCGATTGCTGACGGCTGCAGAAATTTTGTTATCGGTATCGGCGGTTCGGCAACAAATGATTGCGGGCTGGGCATGTTGACGGCTCTGGGATATAAATTCGGCGTTGGGATTTTCGGACGCGACTTGGAAAAAATTTCCGCGATTGACGATTCAAATGTTCTGCCCGAACTGCGCGATTGCAAGTTCCGCATTGCCTGCGACGTGACGAATCCTCTAACGGGTGCAAATGGTTGTTCGGCGATTTACGGCCCTCAAAAAGGTGCGACACCTGAAATAGTTCAGACTATGGACGGCTGGATAAAAAATTTTGGCGCGTTGAGTGCGGACTTCCTCAAGCTCAAAAAAAATTCTGTTGCCGGCGACGGTGCGGCGGGAGGTTTAGGTTTTGCATTCAGGAGTTATTTGCGCGGAGAACTTTTGCCCGGCGTCGAATTGGTTTTGGACGCGCTCGACATTGCGCAGGATTTGAAATCGGCGGACGTTGTGATTACCGGTGAAGGTCGGCTCGACAGTCAAACTGCTCAAGGTAAAGCTCCTTCGGGCGTGGCGAAACTTGCCAAAAAACTCAATCCGAAAATTTTAACGGTCGGGCTGGGCGGAAGTGTCGCGGATATTTCTGACGACGCGGGACTTGACGCAGCCTTTGCAATTTTACGTTCGCCCATGACACTTGCCGACGCCATGAAAAAAGAAATCGCCACGAAAAATATTTCCGAGACTGCCGCGCAAATTACCCGATTGATTGAAGCCGTTCGCGCTCGATAAAAAAAATTCGCTCTCCGAAATTTTTATAAGCTCTTGACATATATGCGCCAATATAATAATCTGCAAGCAGTTTAATGAAAATTTATTCGGAGGCGATTTTATATGATTTCTCTCGGCAAGGGCGAAGAAACAGTTTACGTACTGGAAAAGCATTGGCTGTACTTCATTTTAATTCCGCTCGTCGCTACGATTCTTAGCGGCGGTATTCTTTTTCCGGTATTCTTTTACCGGTTTGCAAGATATAAATTCGACGAAATCGTTGTGACAAATCAAAAATTTCACATAAGAGTTGGATTGATTAATAAAGAGGTCATGTCGACGCCGTTAAAAAATATAAACAATGTGACTTTTCAGCAGGGGCTTTTCGGGCGGATATTCGGTTACGGGACAGTTAATGTTCACTCCGGCGCATTAGGCGTGTCGAGTTACTCTTACATAGTCAACCCCGAACTGGCGAAAGCCTCAATCGAACAGGCTATTGCGAATCAAACTACGAAAGTTACTCTTGCATAATCGAATTGACGAAAATCTGACGGCTCGTTAAAACGGGTCGTTTTTGATTTGCGTTGAAAAAGTTCTGCGTTTCTGTTAGACTGTGGAAAAATCTTTTGGAGGCAACGTGACGTTGCATCCTGTTGACGCGTCGTGCCGCTCATAATTTATAGTCGGTCGCCGCGTTTGAACGTAAAAAAAATTTGGAGGTAATAATTTTGCTTGATATGAAATTTGTACGCGATAACCTCGATTTGGTTCGCGTCATGTTAAAGAATCGCAATAACGCTTTGAATCTCGACAACTTCAGCGAACTTGAGCAACGTCGCCGCGCCATTTTGGCTGAAACTGAACAGCTCAAAAGTCAGCGCAATTCGACTTCAAAGAAAATCGGCGCGATGAAAAAGGCCGGTGAAGATACTGCAGAAATTTCCGCCGAAGTCCGTCAAATGGGCAACAAAATTTCCGAACTCGATGCCCAACTCCGCGACGTTGAAAATAATTTGCGCGACTTGCTCCTGCATATACCGAACATTCCCGCCGAAGATGTGCCGATTGGTTTGGACGATTCTCAAAATCCCGAAGTGCGCAAATGGGGCACGCCTCCGACTTTTGAATTTGAACCGAAAGCTCATTGGGAACTTGGTACCGCGTTGAATATTTTCGATTTCGACCGCGCAGGTAAAGTTACCGGCGCAAGGTTTACTTTTTATCGCGGATTGGGTGCACGTCTCGAACGCGCCTGCATAAATTTCATGATGGATTTGCACGCCAATAAACACGGCTACACCGAAATGCTCGCGCCGTATATCGTCAACCGCGACAGCATGATTGGTACCGGCCAGCTCCCGAAATTCGCCGAGGATATGTTCAAGCTTGAAGATCTTGATTATTATCTCGTCCCGACTGCTGAAGTGCCGATGACGAATTTTCACCGCGACGAAATTTTATCCGCCGACACGCTCCCCGAATACTATTCATGCTACACGGCATGTTTCAGGGCTGAAGCCGGCGCGGCAGGTCGTGACACTCGCGGCTTGATTCGTCAGCACCAATTCAACAAAGTCGAGCTGATTAAATTCACTAAGCCCGAAGACTCTTGGAAAGAACTTGAGAGCATGGTTGACGCCGCCGAAGACGTTTTGAGGATTTTGGAAATTCCCTATCGCGTCATATTGCTTTGTACCGGCGATATGAGTTTCACTTCCGCCAAAACTTACGACATTGAAGTTTGGATGCCGGCGCAAAATAAATATCGCGAAATTTCTTCCTGCTCCAACTGCACCGATTATCAAGCCCGCCGCGCCAATATCAAATTCCGCCGCGACAATAAATCTAAGCCCGAATTTGTTCACACGCTCAACGGTTCGGGTATTGCAGTCGGTCGAACTGTTGCCGCAATTTTGGAAAATTATCAGCAGGCGGACGGCTCCGTTAAAATTCCCAAGGCTTTGATTCCTTACATGGGCGTTGAAGAAATTCGCGCTTAAAATCATTGACAAGCTAAATGTTCCGTGATAAATTCTTGGTGGTAAAAAATAAGCGTCACTTAGACGCCCGAACTTGATTAAAGCGGTTTTACCCTGTAATATATGTAGGTGTTACGAGAGATTTCGGTCTTCAAAGCTTTGGGGAGCTTAGGAGGCTGTCTTCTTACATGGTGTTGAAGAAATTCGCGCTTAAAATCATTGACAAGCTAAATGTTCCGTGATAAATTCTTGGTGGTAAAAAAATAAGCGTCACTTAGACGCCCGAACTTGATTAAAGCGGTTTTACCCCCGTAATATATGTACATATTGCAAAGGTCGTTGGTCAGCTAGGTTTTGCAGAACTTAGCTGGCCGTATTTGTTAGCAGCCAAAGAATCAGGATTACGAAGAACATCATCCTCAACATGCTTATACCCCCTTTCCGGGGGTTGATTAACCGCTCCGCCCGTCATTACTGACTGCGCAAGTTCAACACAAAAAATATATCATACACCAAAAAGCTTTTCAAGGTTTGTGATTTTCACCCCAAGCACATAAACCGTCGAGTAGCGGGATTAAAGATTTTCCGCGCTCAGTCAAAGAGTACTCCACCTTCGGCGGAAGTTGGTCGTACTCTTTTCTTTTTATCAAGTCGTCCGCTTCAAGTTCTTTTAACGTCCGATTCAACATGAAAAATGACACGTCATCGCCAAGGTACCGTTTCATTTCGCCGAAGCGCACGACGCCAAATTCCATTAACGTATAAAGGACGCGCATTTTATATTTGCCCTTAATCAGCTTGAGCGTGTAAGCTAAACCGGTATCTTTGAAACTTTCATCACCTATGCAACGAGCCATATTAAATCGCCTCTAATAAGATTATTCATATTGTGCAAAAAATTTTTTCTGCTATTATAACACCGAGCATGAATTTTGGGAGAGTGAAACTTATGAGCAGAAAAATTGTTGTGCTTAATGGCAGTCCGCGTCCGAAAGGCAATACTTCAGCCCTGGTTGAAGAATTTGCACGCGGCGCACGTGAGGCCGGTTGCGAGGTTGAAATTTTTTTCCTCGACAAGATGAATATTCACGGCTGCAAAGGTTGTTTCGGCGGCGGAAAAAATCCCGATCACCCTTGCGTTCAGCGCGACGACATGGAAAAAATTTATCCCGTCTACAAGGCCGCGGACGTTGTAGTTTTGGCGACGCCGCTTTACTATTGGAACTTCAGCGGACAACTTCGCACGGCTTTTGACAGACTTTTTGCCGTTGCCGAATGTGATTCCAATTACGCCAATCCGAAGAAAGAATCCGTGCTTTTAATGGCGGCGGAAGGTTACGGCTTCGATGACGCGCTCCAATATTATCAAAACCTCATGAAGCATTTGGGCTGGACGGAACGCGGTCACGTTTTGGCAGGCGGCGTTTTCAAAGTCGGTGATATCAAAGGTCACAAGGAACTCAACGAGGCTTATGAACTCGGCAAGACTGTCGCTCAAGGCAACGGTCTTTGAAGGGATTTTGTCGCGAAGGTAGACAGATATAAATTTTTAATCGGCTACGCGGCAAACTCAATGCGGCGAAAATTTTTCTGAAATTCTTCGGGTCGACGACTCGGAGAATTTTTTGTTATCATAACGGCGGCGGGTCGGGTGAAAAATTATTTTTGAGTTGCTGAATAAAATTTGCTGACTGTGATATAATTGCCGCGAAATATTTTAGGGGAGGGAATTTTCATGATGAAATTTTTACGGCTCATCGCCCTGTTTATCTTAGTCGCCATTGCGTTCGTCGGCTACAATTCATACAAAATGGCAGGCAACGTGATGACAGGTCAAGGGCAAAGTCAAAGTTTGCAGACGCCCGAAGGTCAAGCCGAAATCATAAAATATGGACGCAAGGCAATGGCTACGACGATGGAGGCGGCCGCCCCGATACTCGAAAAAGTTGGCGTCGATGTCAAGGGCAAATTCACGGAGGAATCAGACGAAGTGACGCGCCGTGTTGAAGAGGCCTCAAAAATGCTGGAGGCGGCTAACAAAGCTCTCAAGTAGTAAGGAGTTGTTTTTATGTTTATTTCCCCGACGCTCGAAGAGTTCCAAAATTTCGCGCAGCACTCAAATTTAATCGCAGTGTCCGCCGAAATCAACACCGATTTGGATACTCCCGTCTCAATTTTTTATAAAATCGTCGGCGAAGGTCGCGGCTTTATTCTCGAATCGGTCGACACCACTCAACAGGCTTTCGGACGATTTTCTTTTATCGGCGCGGAACCTTTCGTTGACTTGCAGGTTTTCAAGTCGAAAATTATTTTCCGTGACGGCGATTTGATGAAATCCATTAATGGCAATCCCGTCGACGCGATTAAAATTTTCATGAGCCGCTACAAGCCCGCCAATATCGATAAAAATCTCCCGCTTGCCAACGGCGGTATGGTCGGCGCATTTAATTTTGAGGTCGCCGCAACGTTCGACAGGATTCGCGGTCTTGAACTCGACGACGAAGAACTTTTAGGGCAATTCATGATTTGCCGTGTGATGATTGTTCTCGACGCCCTCAAAAATTCTGCGCGGCTGATTTATCTTGCAGACGTTAAAAATCAAACGAATTTGCCCGAACTTTACAGCGAAATTTCCGCCCGCATGAATCAAATTGCTAAAAAAATTTCTGCGCCGCTTACAATCTCTCCGCCCGAAAAAATTCCTCACGAGCCGATCAACTTCATGCAACGTTACGGCGAAGCTCCGCCCGAAGTTTTATCGGCCATCGAACGCGCCAAGGAATATATCTTCGCGGGCGATATTTTTCAAGTCGTGCCGAGTAAACAATTTCGCGCAAAAATTTCAAAGCCAGCCTTCCTGTTCTATCGCAAACTCCGCCAAGTCAATCCGTCGCCGTATATGTTCTACCTGAATTTCGGCAGCGTGAAATTGGTTGGAGCCTCGCCCGAAATGTTGGTTAAAGTCGCGGGCAAAAAAGTTTTCACATATCCGATAGCCGGCACTCGTCGTCGCGGGAAAGATTCCGATGAAGATAAAATTCTCGCCGCCGATTTGAAAGCCGATGTCAAGGAAAATGCCGAACACTCAATGCTTGTCGACCTTGCCAGAAATGATTTGGGCAGAATTTCCGTCGCGGGTACCGTCAAGGTTGAGAAGCTCCGCGAAGTCGAATTTTTCAGCCACGTTATGCATATGGTTTCAAGTGTCGTCGGTGAGTTGGAAGAAAATTTCACGCCGATTGACGTTTTGAGGGCAACATTTCCGGCCGGAACTGTCAGCGGTGCTCCTAAACTCCGCGCAATGGAAATTATTCACGAGTTGGAACCCGTCCGCCGAAAAAGTTACGCGGGCACTGTCGGCTACATGGATTTTTGCGGGAATATGGACATGTGCATTACGCTGCGGACTTTGCGTATCGAAAATGACGTTGACGCCGTGATTCAGACTGGCGCGGGCATTGTCGCCGATTCAATTCCGCTCAACGAGTACCGCGAATTTTTGCAGAAGGCCAAAGCTTTATTCGAGGTCGTCGAGGAGGTCGAGAATAATGCGTAATGCGCAATGCGTAATGTGGAATGATAAAATTCTCCTGCTTGATAATTATGATTCGTTTACATACAACGTCTATCAGCTGCTGTCGGAGTTGGGAGCGGCGGTTGAGGTCGTGCGCAACGATAAAATTTCCGTTGATGAGGTAAAAAATTTTTCGGCAGTGATAATTTCACCGGGGCCGGGCGTTCCGAGTGACGCGGGCATTTCCGAGCAAATTATTTCCGAACTCAAAGGCACGTTGCCGATTTTCGGAATTTGTCTGGGTCATCAGGCGATTGGCGAAGTTTTCGGCGGAAAAATCATTCGCGCCAAGGAAATTGTCCACGGCAAAACTTCACGGCTTAAGCATAACGGCACGGGTATTTATCGCGGGCTTGAACAGGGCGTCGAAGTCGGGCGGTATCATTCGCTGATTATCGAACGTGAAACCCTACCCGATTGCTTGGAAATTACGAGCGAACTTGACGACGGGACGATTATGGGCGTCCGCCACAAAAATTTTGACGTGGAGGGAATTCAATTTCACCCTGAATCAATTTTGACGCCCGAAGGTCGAATCATGATGAAAAATTTTTTGGGGAGGCTATCGCAATGAAAATTTTATTTGTATGCAGCGGCAATACGGGTCGTTCACCAATGGCGCAATTCGTCATGAAAAAGTTGGTCGACGAGGCGGGCTTGAGCGATAAAATTTCAGTTTCAAGTGCGGCGAGTAAACCTACTTCGGGCGAAATTCTTCATCAAGGCATTGCAACCAAACTCCGCATGGAAAATATTCCGTTCAGCGGGCACATTTCACGGACAATTACTCCCGCCGATTACGCCGAAAACGATTTGATAATTTGCATGGACGCCGGCAATGTCGAACAGGTCAAGGCGATTGTCGGCGGCGATCTTGACGGGAAAATTTCTATGCTTCTCGACAAAGATATTCCCTGGGATAAAAATGCCTTCAAGACGACTTACGATGACATTTTGCGCGGCTGCAAAAATTTATTGGCGAAAATTAACGGCTAAATTTGAGTGCGACGATAGCGATAATTCCGAATTCAACGCGGGCTTTTTTTGCGGCAAAGTATTTGACATATCCCTTGACAATCTATAAAATATCTTGGTATTCAACAAAAAAAATTGGGGGGTGAGTGTTATCGCTATTACAATCGCAGCAGCCATCATCGCAATAATTCTCGGCGCAATCGGCGGCTACACGGCGCGTAAAAGAACTGCTGAAGCTCAAATCGGCTCGGCGGAAGATGAAGCGCGGCGTATCGTCGAAGAAGCTCGCGAGAAAAGTAACGCAGAAAAAAAAGAGGCTATTCTGGAGGCTAAGGAAGAAATTCATAGAATGCGGCAGGATCTCGACCGTGATACCAAAGAACGGCGCAATGAAATTTCACGGCAAGAACGGCGTGTCGTTCAAAAGGAAGAGAACCTCGATAAGAAGCTGGATTCACTGGAAAAAAAGGAACTTCTTCTAAGTAAAAAAGAGGCTCGGCTCAACGAGTCACAGGCACAACTTGACGCAATGCAGGAAAAGGAAGATGCCGAATTCGAACGCATTGCAGAACTCAGCAGGGACGAGGCGCGCAATATTTTGATGAATGAGGTTGAGGAAAGCTTAAAGCATGACAAAGCACTCAAAATCAAAGAATATGAGTCGCAAATCAAGGACGAGGCTGATAAAAAGGCGCGTGACATTTTGAGCACGGCGATTCAACGTTGTGCGGCGGATCACGTCACGGAGACAACAGTATCGGTCGTTTCACTTCCAAGTGACGATATGAAGGGAAGGATTATCGGTCGCGAAGGCAGAAATATTCGCACACTTGAAACTTTGACGGGCATTGATTTGATTATCGACGACACGCCCGAAGCTGTAATTTTATCGGGATTCGATCCTGTCAAGCGTGAAATTGCCCGCGTTGCTCTGGAGAGATTAATTTCAGACGGCAGAATTCATCCCGCGCGAATTGAGGAAATGGTCGACAAAGCTCAACGCGAAGTTGATAACCGCATGAAAGAGGCCGGTGAACAGGCGACGTTCAAAGTCGGCGTGCATGGAATTCATCCCGAACTTGTCAAACTTTTGGGGCGGCTGAAATATCGCACGAGCTACGGTCAAAATGTTTTAAGTCATTCAATCGAAGTGGCAATGCTTGCCGGAATTATGGCGAGCGAACTCGGCGTTGACGTGAACCTTGCGAAGCGCGCAGGACTTCTTCACGACATCGGCAAGGCGGTTGATCATGAAATCGAAGGGCCGCACGTGACACTTGGCGCGGACTTGGCGAAGCGTTATCGTGAAAATAAAGTCGTCATCAACGCCATTGCATCTCATCACGGCGACATTGAGGCGACTTCGGTCGAAGCAGTTTTGGTAGCGGCGGCCGATGCAGTTTCTGCGGCAAGACCCGGTGCACGTCGTGAAAGTTTGGAAATGTACCTCAAACGGCTGAAAATGCTTGAAGAAATTGCCGAATCATTTAACGGCGTCGAACGGTGCTTTGCAATTCAAGCGGGGCGTGAGATTCGCGTCATGGTCAAGCCGGACAAAATCGACGATGCGGCGGCAGTCACTCTTGCCCACGACATCGTTAAAAAGATAGAAAAAGATTTGGACTATCCCGGACAAGTTCGGGCGACAATCATTCGCGAAGTCAGGGTTGTCGATTACGCAAAATAAGGAAGAAGGAATAAGGAACAAGGAACAAGGGAATTTAAAAACCGAAATACTTGTTCCTTATTACTTATAACTTGTCCCTTTTCGTACAAAGGAGGTTAGAGCGGTGTTTGATTTTCTGAAGAAGACGAAGAAACCCAATCCCGACGCCAGCAGACTTTTGGCGTCAATTCTCGTGGTGTTTCCTGCAGTTCAATCAGTGACTTACGAATCGAAAGGCGAGACGCTTGAATTCTCCTTTGCATTGAACGGGAAATTTTCGCAAAACGACTTCGAGCAATTCTTGAGATATGTGGCGGAGTCAGTTGAAACTTTTCATCATTTGGAAGGTCTGGGCAGCGCAAAAATTGAACTCAATGTCGAAGGAGTTTACGGCACGTATTTTTTAAACGTCAGGCGCGACGTGGCAACGTTGACTTGTCGGGAGCTGTCACTTTTGACGGAGTTGGCGGCAAATTATTTCGGCGACAGGTTGGTTGAGGAATACGACAATAATTATATTCCCGATGAAGAATATTTGATTGCGCAGGAAAATTATTTGGAGCAGTGCTTAAATAATATGCGTCAGTTGCGTGTCGAAGGGCGATTGGTCGGCGTGCGTGAACATGAACGCGTTGTAGTTTATGCGCGCTAGGGAAGGAGCGAAATTTTTGCGAATATTAATGGTTGGTGATGTTGTCGGACGTTCCGGCAGATATTTTTTTATGGAGCAGACGCCCGAACTTAAGCAGCAGAAAAAAATTGATATGGTCGTCGTCAATGGAGAAAATGCTGCTCACGGTAAAGGCTTGACGCCGAATATTTTTGCCGAACTGATTCGCAGCGGGGCTGATGTCGTAACGAGCGGCAATCACATTTGGGACAATCACACAGTCATGGAAATTATCGACACGGAGCCATTCCTGTTGAGGCCGGCAAATTATCCCGAAGATACGCCTGGTAAAGGATTTTGCATTTTCCCCGTCGGCAAGAAAAATATAGGCGTGATTAACATGGCGGGCAGAACTTTTATGCAGCCGCCAATGGACGATCCCTTCCGCCTCACGGAAAAATTTTTGGCGTTCATGCGGAAAAAGTGCGACGTGATTTTGATTGACTTTCATGCCGAGGCGACGAGTGAAAAGCTTGCCTACGCGCATTATTTCGACGGAAGAGTTACGGCGATTGTGGGCACGCACACGCATATTCAGACGGCGGACGAAAAAATTTTGCCGAAAGGAACCGCCTATATCAGCGATTTGGGTATGGTCGGCGCGGAGAATTCAATTTTGGGCATGGAGATTGAGCCGGTGGTGAAAAGATTTTTGACTGGGCGGCCGAGCAAATTTGAAGTGGCCGAAGGAGCCGCGATATATTGTGCGTTGCTGATTGACATTGACGACAAAACTAATAAGCCTGTAAAGGTGAGCCGCATACAACTTAAAGAGAGAATCGCCGCTGACGAAATTCGAGGCCGTCAAGGATGACGGCCGCCGCGACCACGACGCAGGAAGCGTCGTTAGCGGCACGAGCGGTTGCGGGTAATCTCAACGTTAGAATCATGAGCGACTAACGCCCCTGCGAGGTGTCCTTTCTTTCGCTTCCTTTCTTTGGACAAGCAAAGAAAGGAAGATAAAAAATCTCAAAGGAAGATAAGCCGCCATAAATGAAGAATATCAAACTCCACAATAAAATATATGACAAAATCGGTCGGGCAATGTGAAGGATTTAATTTAAGTATGCAGAATTAACAGGGAAGACATTTTAGACGCAGAAGGAGCCGCAGCAAGTAGAAAACCACTACAACACCAAAATGCAACAAGGGAGGAGGATTAATCATGGAAATCCTAAAGGTATCAGCCAAATCTAACCCTAATTCCGTCGCCGGCGCACTCGCGGGAGTCATCCGCGAAACCGGAAGTGCCGAGATGCAGGCGATAGGTGCCGGAGCGCTGAACCAAGCGGTTAAAGCAGTTGCCATTGCACGCGGCTTCGTGGCACCGCACGGCGTAGAC
>JAFRSO010000072.1 GCA_017427545.1 Selenomonadaceae bacterium | reverse complement strand
TAAGAAAATCGAGGTTTTGGAAAGAGATTTCAAAAAGGCGATTTTCTACTGCGTTTCCCGAAAATCACAATCATATAAGTTTCATAAAAGTCTAGAGTTTGTTGATATGACGCGCTCCTTTCGAGTTGGAAAATGATTTGGGAAAATGGCGTCACTACGTCGCCTCAAAACACTTTCCAAAATTTGGTTTGATAAGTTTATAGCACACTTGCTGCCGAAATGCAAGAAAAATTTTCCAAGAAAGGGAAATGGGAAAAGGGAAATGGGAAAAGTGTTTTGAACTTCTCCCTTCTCCCTTTTCCCTTCTCCCTTAGTTCAAAGATTTTTGCAGATAATTTCGGTAGCTTGAGCGGTGCCGATTTTCTTGAAGCCGTCGGAGTAAATGTCGGCAGTCCGCCAACCGTCCGCCAAAGTTTTATCAATCGCGGATTCGATAGCTTTAGCGGCAGATTCTTCCTTGAGGCTGTAGCGCAACAGCATAGCCGCGCTTAGAATCGTACCCATAGGATTTGCAATATCTTTACCGGCAATATCGGGCGCGGAGCCGTGAATCGGTTCGTAAAGGCTGGTGAGTTCGCCGATTGACGCGCTGGGCATAAGACCAATCGACCCGCCGATAACTGCCGCCTCGTCGCTCAAAATGTCGCCAAAAATATTATTCGTGACGATAACATCAAATTGTTTCGGGTTGAGGACGAGTTGCATGGCGGCGTTGTCAACGTAAAGATGATTCAATTCGACGTCGGGGAAATTTTTTGCCACGTCGACGACAACTTTGCGCCAGAGTCGACTTGCCGCCAGAACATTTGCCTTGTCGACGGAAGTAACTTTGCCGCGACGAAGTTTGGCAGTCTCGAAGGCAAGCTTGGTGATTCGTTCGATTTCAGGCACGGAATAAATTTCAGTGTCCCACGCCTGTTCGACATCGTTTTTAGTTTCAGATTCACAGCGGGGGCCGAAGTAAATTCCGCCGACGAGTTCGCGGACGATAAGTAAATCACTGCCGCCGACGAGTTCAGGTTTGAGGGGGGAAGAATTTATCAGTTCGGGATAAACTTTCGTCGGGCGGAGATTTGCGAATAATCCCAGACCTTTGCGCAGGCCGAAGATAGCTTTTTCGGGGCGAAGGTGAACGGGCAATGAATCCCATTTCTTACCGCCGACCGCGCCGAATAATACGCCGTCAGCTTTCTTGCAGGCGTCAAGAGCTTCATCAGTCAAGGGCGTCCCGAATTTTTCATAGGAAGTACCGCCCGCGTCACGCGTCTCAAATTCCAAACCGATATTAAATTTCTCGTCAACTTTCTTGAGGACTTCGACGGCGGATTTTGTAATTTCCTGCCCGATACCGTCGCCGGGGATTACGATTATTTTTTTCATGAGCACTCACTTTCCTGCGAGAATTTTATAACCTGCAATGCGTTCTTCAGCGTCATGTTGAGTTTTCTCGAACAATTCTTGCGCGGCGTCAGGGAAATTGCGTTTGAGTGACGAGTAGCGGACTTCGCCCATCAAAAATTCTTGGAACTTGCTGAAATCCGGCTCCTTGCTGTCCAGCGTGAATTTTTTGGTGACGGGATTGTAACGCCAATTCGCCCAATAGCCGCATTGAACTGCAAGCTTGCCTTCCAACTGACTTGAACCCATACCCTTGCGGATACCGTGATTTATGCAGGGGGAGTAAGCGATAATCAGCGACGGTCCGTGATAAGCTTCAGCCTCCGTGATAGCTTTGAGCAACTGATTTTGGTCCGCGCCCATAGATACCTGCGCGACGTAAACATAGCCGTAACTCATCGCCATCTTGCCGAGATCTTTTTTCTTAGTGCGTTTACCTGTCGCCGCAAATTGAGCAATGGCCGCAGCGGGAGTTGCCTTGGACGCTTGCCCGCCCGTATTGGAATAAACTTCCGTATCGAATACGAAAATGTTTATATCCTCACCGCTTGCCAAAACGTGATCAAGTCCGCCGTAGCCGATATCATAAGCCCAACCGTCGCCGCCCAAAATCCATTGCGAACGCTTCACGAAGAAATCACGGTTATTGAAAATTTTGTTGAGTAAAGCGTCATCGCCCTTTTGAGCCTCAAGCAACGTCGTCAATTTATCTGCGCGGTCACGGGTATTTTCGCTGACGTTGAGATTATCTTTCCAATCAGCCAACGCGGCTTTGAGTTCGTCGGAAATATTTTCGGCAAGAGCTTTATCAACATCGCTTGCAAGTGATTCACGAATCGCCTTGACGCCTAAGAACATGCCCAAACCGTATTCGGCGTTATCCTCGAAAAGTGAATTGCCCCATGCAGGGCCTCTTCCGAATTGATTTTTGGTGTAAGGCATGGCGGGAGCTGATGCGCCCCAAATTGATGAACAGCCGGTTGCATTTGCAATCATCATGCGGTCGCCGAAAAGTTGCGTCAAAAGTTTTGCGTAAGGAGTTTCTCCACAACCCGCACAAGCTCCGCTGAACTCGAACAGCGGCTTTTCAAATTGACTGCCGATAACGGTCGTCTTCTTAGTCGGATTATCTTTCGGCGCAACCGTCATACCGTAATCAAAAACTTTCTGGCGAGCCTTAGCCGCGTCGTCATATTTAACCATGCTCAACGCTTGCTTAGGACAAACTTGCGCACAATTCCCACAACCGAGGCAGTCCATAGTTGAAACTGCGATTGTCAGATTGTACGCGCCGCGAGAAATTTTTGACGGGATTGACTCAAAGCCTTCGGGAGCATTTTTGAGTTCGTCATTGGTCGTGAGAATCGGACGAATTGCCGCGTGCGGACATACGAAGGAACATTGATTGCAACCGATACATTTTGATTTATCCCATTGCGGAACTTTGATAGCGGTGCCGCGTTTTTCATAAGCAGTGCCGCCGACAGGGAATGTGCCGTCCGCCAGCTCAACAAATTTGCTGACTGCAAGTTCATCGCCCTCTTGACGGTTCATGACGTTTTGAACTTCGCGGATAAATTCGGGCGGATTGACTTGCGGGGATTTGTGATTCATGCTAGTATCATCAACATCCCACGTGCTTATGTCGACTTTGTGAAGCGCGGCAATACCTTGGTCAATCGCGCCGCAGTTCATGTCGACGACGTTTTGACCCTTCGAGCCGTAAGATTTTTCCACAGCGTCTTTGAGGTATTTGACGGCCTCATCAATCGGAATGATATTCGCCAGCTTGAAAAATGCCGCCTGCATAACCATGTTGAAACGTCCGCCGAGTCCGAGTTCACCCGCAATTTTCACGGCATTGACGGTGTAGACTTGGATATCATTTTCGACAATGTAGCGTTTCATGTAAGGTTGAAGTTTCTTGCCGAGTTTTTCATCACTCCAATCGGTGTTGAGCAGGAAAGTACCGCCGCGTTTCAAGCCCGCAATCAAGTTGTAGTGGTGGACGTAGCTTTTCTGCGAACAGGATACGAAATCGGGTTTGGTGATGAGGTAAGGCGAAGTTATCGGCAATTTTCCGAAACGCAAATGGCTCATGGTAATGCCGCCGGATTTTTTGCTGTCATAGGCGAAGTAAGCTTGCGCGTAAAGGTCGGTGTTGTCGCCGATAATTTTAATTGCGGATTTATTTGCGCCAACAGTGCCGTCCGAGCCGAGTCCCCAGAATTTGCAAGCAGTGGTACCTTCGGGCGTGAGGTCGACATCATGATTGGAAGTCTTGAGGGATTTATTGGACACGTCGTCGTTAATGCCGATTGTGAAACCGTTAAGCGGCGAATCTTTTTTGAGTTCCTCAAAGACTGCAAGCATTTGGTCGGGAGTGGTATCTTTTCCGCCGAGACCGAAACGTCCGCCGACAATGACGGGTTTATCTGCAACGTCGTAGAAGGCGGCCTTAACGTCCGTATAAAGCGGTTCACCGACTGCGCCTGATTCTTTCGTGCGGTCGAGAACGGCAATTTTCTTGACGGTTTTGGGAATGGCGTTGAGGAAATGTTTGACGCTGAACGGGCGGTAGAGGTGCACGCTTACGACACCGACTTTTTCGCCTTGAGCGTTGAGATAAGCCGCCGCCTCATTAGCCGTCTGACAGCCCGAACCGATAGCGATAATGATTCTTTCGGCATCGGGTGCGCCGCTGTAATCGAAGACGTGATGAACGCGTCCGGTAATTTTCGCCACGTCCGCCATAGCCTCTTCGACAATATCGGGCAAGCGGTCGTAATTGTTGTTGACCGTCTCGCGAATCTGGAAGTAAACATCGGGATTAGTAGCAGTGCCGCGCATAACGGGGTGGTCGGGATTGAGGGCATTGCGACGGAATTTTTCCACGGCGTCGAAGTCCAAAATTTTTGCAAGGTCAGCGTAATCAATGACTTCGATTTTTTGGATTTCATGTGAGGTGCGGAAGCCGTCGAAGAAATTTATAAACGGAATACGCCCTTTAATCGCCGCCAAATGTGCCACTGCCGATAAGTCCATAACTTCCTGAACGCTGGATTCTGCGAACATTGCGCAACCTGTTTGACGAGCCGCCATAACGTCTTGATGGTCGCCGAAGATTGAAAGTGTCGAGGTTGCCAAAGCTCTTGCCGATACGTGAAAAACTCCCGGCAACATTTCACCCGCGATTTTGTACAGGTTTGGAATCATCAGCAAAAATCCCTGCGACGCGGTGTAAGTCGTCGTGAGTGCGCCCGCTTGCAATGAGCCGTGAACGGTACCTGCCGCACCTGCTTCCGATTGCATTTCCACCAAACGAACTTTTTGCCCGAAAATATTTTTGACGCCACGCGCTGCCATAACGTCGACATCTTCAGCCATAGGCGATGACGGCGTTATCGGATAAATCGCGGCCACGTCCGTAAATGCGTAGGAGATATACGCCGCCGCCTGATTGCCGTCCATCGTCTTCATTTTTTTTGCCATAAGCTTTCAAAGTTCTCCTCTCAATTAAATTGCAGGCGATTATATCACGCGGCTATAAAAAAGTAAACCGCGCCGTATATTTTGAAATTTTTCGACACACAAAAACGGCGTCCCAATTAAAGAAACGCCGTCTGATTTTTCAGCCGAGAATATCCGAGAATTTTTTATCGGTGTCGCGCATGGCGATTAAAATTTCATTCATCATCTTGGCGAAGTTGAGCATTTCATTTTCGGAATAGCGGCTCGCGTCGTAATCGAGATTAACAGTGTACATTCCGGTAGGGTTCGCTTCAACTTCAATATCGAGAGCATTTTCCGCAGCAGAAATTTCGTTCGGCGGCAGATAAACCACTTTAGAGGTCGTGTCCGCCAAAATAACATCGCCGTGCATGCCTTTTTGGAAAATGAAACTCACGCAATCATCTTCAAGCCCCTCATTGTAGACGAGGTTGAGACTTTTGCGATATTTCATGCCCGTTTGAATTTGACCTTCAAGCTTGTTGAGAAATTCTCCGATTGAAATGTCTTCGTGAAAATCCCACGCACAAGGATATTGCTCCAACATCAGCCCCATCAATCGACGTTCATGCATATTCGTTCGCCCGTTATGTATCCAACTCATGATTGATTCACGCGAACCGGTTATCTTCGCCAACGTCAACATTGACGCTCCGAGGAAGAAATTGTTTTCGTTGATATGCGTCGTCCTGAAAAATTCTTCCGTGAAGTTTTTGAACTGATAATGCAATTTCCCTTGAGTCCACGCCGCGACACCTTCGACATCAGCGGGCGGCAAATGTTTTTTCGGGTCGAAGGGCGCAAGCATTTTTTTCCAATAGGCGTGACCTTCGGCAAGTTCTTCGGGCGGGATTTTTGACTCTTCCTCGACGTATTGAGCATAACTCAAAGGCGATTTCTTAACACGTCCGCGATATGCCGCGTCTATTTCACGAGCAAACAAATACGAACTCGCCACGCCGTCCATTATCGCGTGATAAAAGTCCACGTACAAATATTTTGCTTCCGGCGTCTGCATGAGGTAAATTCGATACAGCGGTTGATTGATCAAATAATACGGCTCGCGCAAGCTGTCCATGCGCTGTTGAAATGCCTTTTCGCTAAGACGTTCCAGGAAAACGTGTTCGGGTGCGCCGTCAAAAATCTGGCACAAGTCGCTGGTTTCGGGGTGAAAAATGAATCGGCAACGGAATATGTCGTGCTTTTCCAAGACAAAGTTAATCGCGTCCGCCAAATGATTCATGTCAATAGACGCGGAGAGCTTGAACAGTCCGCCGATATTCATCATCGTTGATTTAGCCTTGTTGAAGTGCGTATCGACCAACCATCTTTGAATCGGTCGCAACGGATAATATTTCATTGATTTTCCTCCTTCACGACGACAAATATTTTCGTCGCCGCCTGAAGATTATAACACACGCGCCGATAAGGGACAAGGTTTTCTAAGGAACTAGTAATTAGGAACTGGGAACTAGTAGGGATTAGTGGTTAGGTTAATAGGTTATTAGAACTAATTCCTAATTCCTAGTTCCTAGTTCCTAAATAAAGCTCTTCCGCATTGGCCGTGGTGTAAGCGGCAACCTCTTCCAAAGTTTCACCGCGCACATCTGCCAATTTTTTTGCGACTTCGACGACATAAGCCGGTTCATTTCTCTTGCCGCGATAAGGCGTCGGTGCAAGATAGGGCGCGTCAGTCTCAATTAAAATCATGTCACGAGGAGCCGCCTTGACGACTTCGGGCAACTTCGCGGAATTTTTGAACGTCAAAGGCCCGTCCACGCCGATAAACCATCCCAACTTCCAAACTTCCCGCGCCGTCTCCAAACTGCCCGAATAGCAATGTAAAACTCCGCGCAGTCCGTGAGCTTCCGATTGCAAAATTTTCAGCGTATCACCGTGAGCTTCGCGGTCATGAACACAAACGGGCAAATTCAACTGCCGCGCAAGGTCGAGTTGCTCAATAAAAATTTTCTGCTGAATGAGTCTGCGCCCCGAATCTTTTTCCCAATGATAATCCAAGCCGATTTCCCCGATAGCGACAACTTTTTCACGGGCGGCAACTTCAGCCAATCTGCTGCAAGTTTTTTCGTCGAAGTCGTCAATTTCTTCGGGGTGAATGCCGACGCCCGCATAAAGCCCCGAAAAATTTTTTGCAAGTTCGGTGACGGCGATTGAACTTTTCAGCGTGCTCCCGAAATTTATAACCTTCTCGACGCCCGCAATTTTTGCACGGCTCAAAACTTCGGCGCGGTCGTCAGAAAAATTTTCGTCTTCAAGGTGACAGTGCGTATCGATAAACATTAAAGCACCTCCGGTTTAGCTGTTAGCGACTAGCTTTTAGAATTCTAATCAGCTAGTAGCTAGAAGCTAGTAGCTAATTGATAAAATCCAGCGATAATTTCTTGCGGCGTGATTTGCGTAATGCAATGCGGTCGGTCGTGAACATGACACCAACCATAAGTCGGCGGTTTATTCGCACAATCTTCAAGCTGATAATCGGGGCGCAAGATAACAGCATTTGTCTGCCACGGCGGAAAACGTCCAACTTCGCTGACAAATCCCGGCAAAAAATCTTCCTTATCAACCGCCTCACGATACAGGACGATACAAGGAATTTGAGCCGCCGCCGCCATATGTGTGACACCCGAATCATTGCCCAGATAAAAATCCATTTGGCTGATAATCGCTTCAGTTTCACGCAAAGTCGTCTTCCCGACGAGATTCAAAACTTTTCCGCGCGGCAAATTCTGTTCGATAAATTTCGCGTCTTCAAGCTCCGATTTCCCGCCGACAATGACGAAGACTAAATTTTTCTTGACAAGTTCCTTGAGCGCAATCAAATATTTTTCGACGGGATATCGCCTTCTGGCATCACCCGCACCGATTCCGAGCAAAATTTTCTTGCACGTCGACGGAATACCTTTCAGAAGTTCGCACGCCTGCAAAATATCCGCCTCACCAAACCAAAGCTCCGTGTGCATTTGATTAACTTCAAGCCCGACCGCCTCCAAAAGATAAAAATGCTTTTCAATCTCCGCGACGGCACTTTTCGGCGTCACAATATTTCTAGTCAGCAAAAAATTATCAAGTTCCGATTCTTCGGGAGCAGGCTTACCAATCCAACTTTCGTAGGGATTTGTTCCATAGCCGACGCGTTCCCTTGCACCACTAAGCCAACATATCAACAATCCCGCCAGATTATCAGTACCCCATTGCGGCGAAAAGGCGATTGAAAAATGTTTCCACCAAAGATTTTCTCTGCAGAAGATAGCAAGTTTTTCCAGCAGAATGAAAAAATTTTTCCCGTTAAAATGGCTGTTGAAAAACCTTTCGTTGAAAATCAAAATTTCGTTGACGTAAGGGCAAAGCTCAACAATCGGGTAGACTAGCGGCGATACGACCAAAGTTATCCTTGCTTGCGGAAAGTTGCGGCGGACTTCGCGTATAAAGCCCGACGTTAAAATCATGTCGCCGATTACATCAAGCCGCACGATTAAAATATTTTCCACGCCCGCAGGAATTTCTTCGCGATAACCGAGCCGCCTGAATTCTGCCTCCGCACGATTCAAAAAGGCGTTGTATGTTGACGGGTCGGCTTGGCTCATAAGTCGGAAAAATTCTCCAAAAAATTGGTCAAGTTGTTCATGTGCCTGCATAAAATTTCCTCCTTTGTAGGGAACAGGGATTAGGGAACAGGGAGCAGGTTTTTAACTCCTAACTCCTAACTCCTAACTGAAAAAGTGCCATAGTTTTGACGGCTTCGGGATATTTTAGCCCCGGACTCAACAAAAATAAATCTTGCGGCAGAAAGTACAGCCGATTATTTTTCACTGCGCCGATTGCCTGCCACGCCGCATTATCCGCGATTGCCTTAAGCATGTTCGATTTAATTTCGTCAGCGTCGCCCATGCTCGTCACGAAAATAATTTCAGGATTTTGTTCAGCTAAAGTTTCCATGCTGTAAGGCGCGGCGTCAGGATTTTTTTCAAGCGGCGTCATGTCCGAGGCAACATTTTCCCAGCCGAACATTTTGGCGATTGAACCGGCAATGCTCCCGTCAAGTTGAACCGTCAAGCCTTGCGCCGTTGAATGCAGAATCGCCACGCGCAATTTTTCTTTCGGGACGCGTTCGACGACAGCTTTAATTTCGGCGTCCATGTCGGCAATAATTTTTTCACCCGCCGCAACGTCGCCGCTTATCGCCGAAAAATTTTTCAGCCCGCGTTTTACGTCGTCATAAGTTTTCATTTCAACGACAAGCGCGGGAATTTTATTTTGCTCAAGCACGGGCAAAAGTTTTTCATTCATGCCCTTGTTGATGATGACTAAATCAGGCGCGCAAGCTAACAGCCGCTCAACGTCGATTTGATAGACCGCCCCGACACTCGGCAAGTCTTTTGCCCAAGCCGGCATTTGATTTTTGGAATCGGGACGCCCGACAATTTCACCGCCGACCGCGTGCAACGGCTCCAAAAATCCCGCACTCGTCACGACAATCCGAGT
Source organism: Selenomonadaceae bacterium (assembly GCA_017427545.1). GTDB lineage: Bacteria > Bacillota > Negativicutes > Selenomonadales > Selenomonadaceae > Quinella. Next base: position 3,435 of record JAFRSO010000072.1, on the reverse strand, counting down.
GGGCTTCTCGTCGAGAATAACTTTCCTGCCCGCGTCATCATCAATCGTCGCGAAGACTTCTTGTGAAACTTCGACGGGTTGAGGATTTTTTTCACCGCCGCAACCTGTCAGCAAAAGTCCCGCGATTAAAATCGAAGATAAAAATTTTTTACTCATGATTTTCTTTCCACCAAATTTTCAGTGCCATTAATTTTGTTTATCGTGCCATTGTCAACCGCTTTCATAATTGCCTTCAAAATCCCCGGCTTAAGGGTTGACAATTAGCGTTTCTTTCAGATTAGCCGCGTTTTTTCATGGAAAAATAATTTTTCGGCTAAAAATTCTTTCATGATTTTTTCCGCGTTAAAATCGTCGACAGATAATTGAGCGTCTCATTTTTATGGGCGGCAATGTCCGTGATAATCTTCTCGTCATCAAGTCCGCAACGACTGACTAAAACCGCGTCATCAATCATGCCGTGAATTTTTAGGGCGTCGACGACTTCGGGGAAATTTTTATAAACCTTCATGAGGACAGTTGCATCAGCTTTATCGAGAAAATTTTCAATCGCGGCAAGTTCGGCAGTCGCGGGAATTATCGTCAAGATGTCGTTGCCGTAAGCCAGGGGGCGTCCGATTTGCGCAGCTATCGCCAAAAATGCCGGCACTCCCGGAATAGTAACTATTTTCACGCCGCAAGGTTCAAGCAGTCGGAAAATGTAAATGTACGTGCTGTAAAACATCGGGTCGCCCAATGTCGCGAAGCCTACATTTTTTCCGTCGCGCAGAAGGGATAAAATTTCTGCCTTGTTCGATTCAAAAATTTCAGTCTCCTCCGCGAAGTCTTTAACCATCGGGAAGGTCTGATAAACAATTTCGACGGTCGGCTTAAGATAAGGTTGCGCGATACTCAACGCCACGCTGTCAGATTTTTTCTCGGTCTTGGGCGCAATCAACACGTCGATTTTTTTCAACGCCTCAATCGCCTTGACCGTCAAAAGTTCGGGATCACCGGGGCCGACGCCTATGCCGTAAAAAGTTCCAAAGTCCATTTCATTTGCTCCTTAGCTGTGATATTATAGGAACTAGTAATTAGGAACTGGGAACTAGTTTTTACTAATCCCTATTCCCTACTAATTCCTAGTTCCTAGTTCCTAATCCCTGATTTTGGGCGATAATATCATAAGTCAAAAAATTTTTGAATATCGGAGAAGCAATCATGAATATTTTTTTGGATATCTTCCTCGTCGCACTCGTAATTTATTTTATCTTCGCAATCAGTAGGACAATGCGCCTGTCGAAAAAATCTGTCTCGCTCATCGAAAAATACGAAAACGATAAATTTAATCCGCAACTCATCGACGAAATTTTTGCCGCAATAAGTGACGACGTTTTACTCAAGAGAATTCTCAAGCGTCACAATGCCACGCGCCGCGATATTTCCAAGCTTCATGCAAAGTTGATGAAGTGGGGCGATTTCCGCAAATATAATCGCTACGTCCCGATAACGTCCTTTTTCAACGTGACTGCGCTTGAATATCTGCTTGAGCACAGGAATGACGACGCTAAATCCTTGACCGAAAAGATGATGAATCATTTTCATTTTTAGAAAGTAGAAAGTAGGGAATAGGGAAAATCTACTTTCTACTCCCTACTCCCTACTTTCTACTTTCTACTTTCTAGTCAGGAGTCCGCCATGAATTTCAGAATGATTTTGCGAATCCAAAGTCAAGCCTTGCTGACGTTCGCAGTAGCCGCACTCTTGCCGATTGCCTATGAATTAATCCACTTCAAAGCCCTCGATACGTCAATATTTTTCGTCGCGGCAGGAATTTTCGCCATCCTCACGGGAATAATTTTTCAACGCTTCGGCACAGGCAGATTTCAGCGCGCACCCGTCACAGAATCCGCCGCGGCTATCCTCATGATGTATCCAATGCTCGCAATCTTCGGTTGTCTGCCATTTATGCTGACGGGCTGGCTTTCACCACTCGACGCAATATTGGAGGCGGTCGGCGATTTGACTTCGGCGGGATTGTCACTTTTGCCACTCGAAGCACCCTACCTGCTCAAGCTGTGGCAAAGTGAATTGATGTGGCTCGGCTCGCTGATGTTTTTGATTATGCTCGTGACTGTCCTGCCCGAAGTCAGCGGCTGTTTCGGAATATCGTTGAGCTTGCAGGGCGGACAAAATTTCAGCGCGATTATCGGACAGATGAATTTGATGAGCGTCCGCGTGATTAAAGTTTATGTGACGTTGACTTTGATTGGCATTGCCGCGTTCAAGTTGGCGGGGCTCAATATTTGGGATTCGCTTTTAATGGCGATGCGTTGTATTTCTACCGGCGGCGGAGATTTTCTGCCCGAATACATTGCGCCGGAGTATGAAAATTTTTATGTCGAATACGCCGCAATTTTCGTAATGCTCCTCGCCTGCGGAAATTTCCTGCTGTATTACCGCGTGATTTATACGCTGATTCCGCCGCGACTTGAATTCGGATTTAACTACTTCACGCGGCTCAAGCAATATTTTCTGCGATTGAGGCGGACAATTTCCGGCAATGCAAAACTCATTTTCGCCAACGAAGAAGTCAAAGTCCTCTACGCCACAGTTTTTTTCAGCATGATAATTTTAATGTTCCGCGCCTTCACGCAGGATATTTACTTCGACGGCAACGAGACCTTCCGAAGCTCGCTGTTTCATATCGTATCGTTCGTGAGCACGACCGGCATAACTTTTGTTGAAGATACCGCGGACGTTCACGACTTCGACAAATTTTTTGTCTTCCTCATGGCGGTAACGGGCGGTTGTATCGGTTCGGTAACGGGCGGTTTCAAAATTATTCGGCTGATTGTGCTGATTAAAATCACGGCGGCGGAAATTAAAAAGACAATTCACCCGCGCATGATGACGGCTATTCACGTCGGCGATGTGCCCGTACCAATGCGAACCGTCGGAAGAATTTTAAGTTTCTTTTTCCTGGCGTTGGTGACGATGTTTATTTGCGCGGGATTGTTGAGTTTCACGGGCAAAACTTTTTCCGAATCAGTCGCAATGTCGATTGCATGTCTGTCGACTGTCGGGAAATTTCCCGGACTTTGTGACGCCGAAAGTTTCAGAAGTCTCACCGCCTTGGGAAAAATATTTTGCATGATGATTCTTATCGTCGGACGGCTTGAAATTTTTGCATTGCTAATCGCCGTCGCAGGCATTAAAATTCGTCGCAGAAAATCTGATTGGTAAGGAACAAGGAATAAGGAATAAGGAATAAGGAACAAGTTTTAACTCCTAACTCCTAACTAAAAATCGGGGGCAATATTATGGCTAAAAATAAAAATCTCAACAATGCCGCGCGTGCCAAGAAGGATGAATTCTACACGCAGATTGTTGACATTGAAAACGAGTTGCGGCATTATCAAAAATTTTTCGCGGGCAAAACTGTTCTGTGCAACTGCG
>JAFRSO010000071.1 GCA_017427545.1 Selenomonadaceae bacterium | reverse complement strand
TAGGAATTAGGAATGAGGAATTAGGAATTTTAATTTGTTCCTTATTCCTTTTTCCTTGTTCCTTATAAAGGAGAGAATCATTGTGACTAAACTTGAGCTGAAAAATTTAATCGATGCGGCGGCCGGCAGACGTAAGGCCGATCTCGTCATAAAAAATTGCCAAATCGTCAACGTATTGAGCGGCGAAATTTCTTCGGGCGAAGTTGCCATTGCTGACGGAAAAATTATCGGCATGGGTGCGGCGGAATATGACGGCGAAAAAATTTTTGACGCTGGCGGAAAATTTCTCGCGCCGGGATTTATTGACGGGCATATTCATATTGAATCCTCCTACATCAGCCCCGAACAGCTCGGCAGGATAATTGTTCCTTGCGGCACCACGACGATTATTGCCGACCCGCACGAAATTGCAAACGTCTGCGGGCTTGACGGAATGCGTTATATGCTCGAAGCCGCAAAACATACGAAGCTCAACATAATTCAAGCCATGCCAAGCTGCGTTCCTGCCACGCCATTTGAGGACGCGGGCGCAGTGATTGAGGCGGCCGATATGAAAGAACTTCTCGCCGATGAAAATTTTTTCGGGCTGGGAGAATTCATGAACGCGCCGGGCATTATCAACTGCGACGATAAGGCCTTGGATAAAATTTTGCTTGCGCATAATATGGGCAAGCTGATTGACGGTCACGCGCCGAATTTGACGGGCAAAGACTTGAACGCATATTTGAGCGCGGGAGTTGGCGGCGATCATGAGTGCACGACCGTTGAAGAAATGCACGAACGCATTGCAAAGGGCATGTACGTTTTGATTCGCGAAGGCTCCGCTTGCCACAATTTGAGGACGTTAATTAAGGGCGTGACGACTTTAAACAGCCGCCGCGTTTTATTATGCTCGGACGATTGTCAGCCGAAAACTATTCTTGAACTCGGCCACATGAATAAAAATGTAAGAATGTGCGTCGAGGAAGGTCTTGACCCGATAACGGCGATTCAGCTTGCGACGATAAATGCTGCGGAGTCGGTTGGAATTTACGACAGGGGCATTATAGCTATCGGGGCGCACGCCGATTTGATTTTGCTTGACGACTTGAAAAATTTCCGCGTATCTGACGTTTGGATTGGCGGTGAACATGTTGCGGAAAATGGAAAGTATTTGCCCGAAATTATTCCCGCTGACATTTCAAGCGTCCGCGGCTCCGTAAGGGTGAAAAATTTTTCCGTCGACCGATTGAAATTGAACTTGACGCGCGGCAAGGTTAATGTGATTGGCATTGAGCCGGGCGGCGTCGTCACGAAAAAAATTATCGCCGATGTTCAATTTGACGCCGCGGGCGATTTTATCTTCAACCCCGCGCAGGACATTTGCAAAGTCGCGGTGATTGAACGTCATCATGAAACCGGCAAAATCGGACTCGGACTTTTGAGCGGCTACGGCATTAAACGCGGCGCGGTTGCAGTTTCAGTGGCGCACGATTCGCACAACATCATTGCGGCGGGCGTCAGTAACGAGGAAATTTTCTGCGCGGTCGAGGCGTTGATTAAAATGGAAGGCGGCATGGTCTTGGTCAAGGACGGCAAAATTATTTCGGTGATACCGCTCATGATTGGCGGCCTGATGAGCGATTTGAGCGGCGAAGAACTCAAAAGAAAACTCGACAATCTCCACGCCAAAGCTCACGCCGAACTTGGAATCAGCGCGGACGTTGAACCCGTCATGACTTTAACGTTTATGTCATTGCCCGTCATACCCGAATTGAAATTGACGGCACGCGGGCTTTTCGACTACTCTACTTTCAATTTCATTCCGCTTGAAGTTTAGAGTAGGGGGAATAGTTATGGCTGTTTGTGCATGCGGCTTTTGCGGCTATCAAATTCGTTATCATGGCGAACCTGAAGGTACAGAGCCAGTTCAGCACATTTTTTGCACGATTGAGAATTGGCGCAAACTTGAATCGGAAAATTTGCCCGCCGATAAGTTGGAGATTGAGCACGATGACATTTTTTTCTATGCTTGGCGATGTGCTCGTTGCGGAACATTTACGTTTTTTAATGACCGCTGGAAATACATCGGAACTTACTCGCCCAAAGATGAATTTTCGTCCGAGCCAATGCAAGAGCCGTTTGAATTCGGACCTTTTTGGGATGATTTTCAGTGGTTTGACATTACCGAGAGCGACGATAATCTTACAGCTGAAGTCCTTACGAAATTTCCTGGCAATTTGTGGTTCGTGAAAAATGATGACGAGTTGCGCTTTTATTCCGACGAGGCGCGCAAAAATTGTGTTGAGCAGTTCAGGCGGCTCCAAATCGTTCTTCCAATCACCGTTCAAACAATGTCGCTCAAGTCCTTCAAGAAAATGCTGGCGAACTGTGACGACGTAGAATTTCATTATCACGGCGTCTACTACAACTTCATGCGCGAAGACGACGGCTCAATCAATATCTGGCGCGGGCACGGTTACGTTTATTCTTGCTATTGTGCTCCGACGACCGATGTCGACGAAATTATCAACGCGCCGATTTTGCAAGACGGAAAGTCAATCGCCGAAGTTCAAGCCGAAATCGAAATGTAATATCTTGACGTTTTGGCGGCTATAAAATATACTTGCCGCACTATAGTGATTAGAAAGTAGAAAGTAGGTGGTAGAAAGTAGAAAAATCTATTCCCTACTTTCTAAAACGGAGGTTGAGTGTTTTGTTTTTCTCTAAGAAAAAGTTTAAATTGGCGTCGATGATAGCTTGCGGGATTTTGGCAAGCGCACTGTTCACAGGCTGCGGCGGCGGTGAACAAGGCAGTTCCGGCGGCGGTGGTGAAAAAGCTGCCGGCGATGAAATTGTTATCGGCGCGAATTTTGAGTTGACCGGCAATCACGCACAATACGGCGCGAATGCCAACAACGGTCTCAAGCTCGCGATTAAGGAAGCTAACGACGCGGGCGGTGTCAAGGGCAAGAAGATTAAAATTGTCGAGGCGGACTCAAAATCCGAGGCTGCCGAATCCGTCAATGCGGCGACTAAGTTAATCTCCGACGACAAAGTTATTGCGATTATCGGCCCGGCCGTAACCGCCAACGTCATTGCCGAATCTCAAATTGCGACTGACAATGAAATTCCCGTTATCGGCCCTGCCGCGACAAATCCTGATGTCACTGTCGAGAACGGTCAAGTCAAGCCCTATATCTTCCGCGCATGCTTTATCGACCCGCAGCAAAGTGAGGTTATGGCTCAATTCGCCGCGAAAGATTTAAATGCCAAAACTGCTGTGCTCTATCTTGATTCCAGCTCCGACTATTCCAAGAGTCTGGGCAAAATCTTCAAGGAAAAATTCGAGGCTGACGGTGGCAAGGTCGTCATGGAAGAGGCTTTCCTTGCGAAGGATCAAGACTTCAAAGCCGCGTTGACGAAAATTCAGACTGCCAACGCTGATGTTATCTTCGTTCCCGCGTATTATGAAGAGGTCGGCAAAATCATCAAGCAGGCTCGCGAACTCGGCATAACCGCCGCTATCCTCGGCACTGACGGTTGGGACGACAGCAAAGTTATCGACATAGCCGGCAAGGACGCCCTCAACAATACTTACTTCTGCACGCATTATTTTGACGGTGACGCCGAAGTTCAAGACTTCATCAATGCTTACAAGAAAGAATACAACAACGATCCGAACGTCTTCGCGGCACTCGGCTATGACGCGGGCAAAATGTTAATCAACGCCATTGAACGTGACGGCAGCGATTCCAAAAAGATTCGCGACAACATCGAGAGCATAAAAGATTTGCAAGTCGGCACGGGCAAAATCACCATGGACGCTGCGACACACAATCCGATTAAAGGTATCGTCGTTATCGAAACCAAAGACGGCGTCCGCTCTCTCCGCACGAAAATTGCTCCCGAAGGCTGAAAAAAATGACGCTTGACGAGTTGGACGCAACGATTGCCGAAGTTATAATTCCGCAACTTAGGCCGCGCAGTACGCAGAATTCATTTCGACGCAAGCAATGGGAAAATCAACGAATTTGGCGACTTTGCACAGCAGGTAAATCTTGCAAGTTGGGCGCGTACAAGCAAATATTCAATGACGGCAAAAATCACGAGGACTTGGAATATTTCAGTCTCGAAAGTTATTACAGAGGAATTGCCGGAATGTTTCGTTCAAAGTGGTCGTCGCGTGTCAGAGAATATTCTTACAATAAAAAATTTATTCGCCGCTACGCCAACAGACACGTCAGGCATTATTCAGGGGAAATCGGGAATCACAGCTTTTACAGAAAAATTTTTGACTACGAATGGGAATGTTGGTAAAAATAAAGCGTGACAATATCGCCATAAAACGTTAAAATCCTCCTTGAGAATTTTCAAGGAGGTTTTTTTATGGACTTTGCTCATCAACTTGTTCAGCAGTTGATAAACGGCGTGAGTCTGGGCAGCATTTACGCGTTGATTGCTCTGGGCTACACGATGATTTACGGCATCATAAAATTAATTAACTTTGCGCACGGCGATGTTTACATGGTCGGAGCGTATATCGGCTTCGCGGCGGTCACGATTGGGCACTTGTCGATTTTCCCCGCACTTTTAATTTCAATGGCCATTACGGCTTGCTTGGGCATGTTGGTCGAAAGAATTGCCTACAAGCCTCTGCGTCATGCGCCGCGAATTTCACTTTTGATAACGGCGATTGGCGTATCATTTTTCCTTGAGTACACGAGCATGTATTTTGTCACACCGACGCCGCGCACTTTCCCCGAAGTCATGCCGAATATTTCTTTCAACGTCGGCGGCTTCATCATCAACGGTCAACAGCTCCTGATTCTCAGCATAACGATAATTTTAATGGCAATCCTGACTTACATTGTGCAAAAGACGAAACTCGGCAAGGCAATGCGTGCGGCGAGTTTTGACACGGAGACTGCACAACTCATGGGCGTTGATTCGGACAAAGTTATTTCGATGACGTTTTGCATTGGTTCGGCATTGGCGGCGGCAGCGGGAGTTTTGGTCGGCGTCTACTACAACACGATTGATCCGCTTATGGGAATTATGCCGGGCTTGAAAGCATTCGTCGCGGCAGTTTTGGGCGGCATTGGAATTTTGCCGGGCGCAGTCGTCGGAGGAATTGTTTTGGGCGTCGTCGAGGCATTGGTTGCAGGTTTCATTTCGTCGACGTTCAGAGACGCGGCGGCCTTCGCGATTTTGATTTTGGTTTTGCTGATTAAACCGAGCGGGCTTTTTGGTAAGAACACTAACGAAAAAGTTTGAGCTGTTAGCTGCTAGCTGCTAGCTGTTAGGAAAAATCTTAAAGCTTACAGCTCAAAGCTCTAAACGGAAAGGACATTCTATGAATTCAGCGAGGAAAAAAGATTTGGTTATGCTGGTCTTCGCATTGATACTTTACGGCGTCTTGCAAACGATGATCAGCGCAAAAATTATCGGCTCGTTTTGGGAGCTGAACATAATTTTAATTTGCGTGAACATAATTCTTTCAGTGAGCTTGAATTTAATCAACGGCTACACAGGGCAATTTTCCTTGGGGCACGCGGGATTTATGGCAGTCGGTGCTTATGTCGGAGTCGTGGCTACGGTAAAATTCGGCTTGCCATTAATCGTCGCGTTGATTTTGGGAGCGATTGCCGCAGGTATTTTGGGATTTTTAATTGGACTTCCGACACTGCGACTGCGCGGCGATTATCTGGCGATTGCGACTTTGGGACTGGGCGAAATAATCCGAATCGTTATCATGAACATTGATTACGTCGGAGGCGCGGCAGGTTTCAAAGGCATTCCGCACCTTACAAACTTCACGTGGGTTTTCTTCGTAATGCTCATGACGCTGTTTTTCATTAAAAATTTCGTGAACTCTTCGCACGGTCGAGCATGCATTGCGATTCGCGAAAATGAAATTGCTGCCGAGGCTATGGGCGTCAATACGACGAAATATAAAGTCATGGCGTTCACAATCGGCGCGGCATTCGCGGGAGTGGCGGGAGGTCTCTTCGCGCACCAATTCTATCTAATCAGCCCGACATCATTTACTTTCCTGTCATCGTTCAACTATCTGATAATGGTCGTTATGGGCGGCATGGGCTCAATCACCGGCTCAATCGCGGGCGCATTCGTCGTGACGTTCATATCGGCGGCATTGGCATCATTCCCCGAAGCACGCATGATAATTTACGCGCTGGCACTGATTTTGATGATGTTCTATCGCCCGCAAGGTTTGTTCGGCTACATGGAATTGACGAACGTCGGCCCGATTAAAAAATTCCTGAATAAAGTTTCGGGCGCAAAGGAGGTTTCGACATGACGGCGGCTAAGTTGGAGGCAATCGCACTGATCGCCGGTATTCCCGATGATAAGGCGGCGACTGTCCTAAAATTTTTGGAGCACGTTTGCGAGTTGCTCAACGTCGATTCAAATCGGCAGGAGCGATTAATTGAGCGCGTGGAAGAAAATTTGGCACTCATGGAGGAGCTTGAAAATCTTATCGGCGAGGAGAGTGATTCAAAGGATGGCTGATAAACATTTGCTCGAAACTGTCGACGTGTCGGAAGTCTTCGGCGGGCTGAAGGCGGTTTCGGATTTCAACATTTACATTGACAAGGGCGAACTTATCGGGCTTATCGGGCCGAACGGTGCGGGTAAAACTACGGCGTTCAATCTGATTACGGGCGTCTATAAACCTACGACCGGTGAAATTAATTTTGACGGAAAATCACTCGTCGGACTCAAGCCTTACGAAATCACTCAACGCGGCATTGCTCGAACCTTCCAAAATATTCGTCTCTTCAGCGAATTGAGCGTCCTTGATAACGTCAAAATCGCTTACCACTGCCACGTTAAATACGGTTTGATTGAAACGGTCTTGCGCATGGGGCGTTATTTCGGCGAGGAAAAATCTATTGAGGACGAAGCTTTAAACCTGCTGAAAATTTTCAAGCTTGACGATCACGCTTACGAAGTCGCAAAAAATCTTCCTTACGGTGCACAACGTCGATTGGAAATAGCCCGCGCACTTGCCGCCAAGCCGAAACTATTACTCCTCGACGAACCTGCTGCCGGCATGAATCCTCAAGAAACTCAAGAGCTTATGGAAATGATTCGATGGATCAGAGAACAATTTGGCTTGACTGTCCTTTTGATTGAACACGACATGAGTTTGGTTATGGGAATTTGCGAGCGGATTTACGTCCTCGAATACGGCATTATCATTGCTGACGGGACGCCCTCTGACATTCAAAAAAATCCCGAAGTCATTCGCGCATATCTAGGAGCGGAGGCGATTAATTAAATGGCATATAAAGCTTTAATCTTCGGCACGGACGATGTTTATCCCAAATTGAAGCCTTTTTATGATTCGGAAGTCACGCGCGGCACTTTTGATATTGCCACTTGCATTGATGATGTAAGTACAGTGGGGGGGGGGCGTATGACATTGCCGACGTTGACTTGGCGATAATTTCTTCACATGAAAATTTTTATTCGCGAATGAAAAAACTTGAGCAAATTGGCTTTCCGCGCAATCGAATCATCGACGGCAGAGTTTTTCAAGTGCCGAATTTGGATTTTCCGCGCTTATTAAAAGAAGGCATTGCTTATGGTTCATTTGATAAAGGTATTTTAAAAGACATGTCATGTTGCATATATTCGAGAAATCTTTCAAACGGTACAACGACCGTTAATATTGGTGCCAAAAGTTATTTCGTTTATGCTGTCATAGCAGGACGAGGAAACATTTCGGTTGGGAAATATTGTGCTATTGCAACAAAAAATTATTTCGATTTTGAGCGGACTCTTGACCATAATTATCGTAGTGTAAGTTCATATGCGCTTAAACGTTCCGATTGGGCAGTTCCCCAAAACTATTACTTGCCTAAAGGAGTAACTAAAATCACTATCGGCAATGACGTTTGGATTGGGCGCAGGTGTATTTTTAAATCTATAAATCCCAATAAAACGCTTGTTATCGGTGACGGCGCAGTTATCGCGGCAGACAGCGTGGTCGTCAAAAATGTTCCGCCCTACGCTATTGTCGGAGGCAATCCCGCAAAAATTATCAAGTTCAGATTTTCGGAAGATGTTATCGAGTCATTGCTTAGAATCAAATGGTGGGATTGGAGCCTTGATAAAATTCATGATAACTTCAAGTATTTTAATGACGTGGAAAAATTTATTTCACTGAACGATAAGGAGATTAGTTGATGTTCAGAAAATTTTTAGGCACGCTGCTGTTCACGTGGATATTTTTATTCGCGCAAATAGTTTCGGCGGCTGACTTCGACGCGGCTACGGAAGTTGCAAGAAACCTTTCAACGCCCTATTACACCAACGCTAAAGAAATCGCAAAACAATTCGTCGAGCTTAGAACTTACAGCGATCACGGCACTCATCACGCGGAACTTGTCGCCGTCAAATCACAGGAGGCGGCTGACGCTATTGACCGCGCAAATTTCGGCAACCCGTGGTATTCGACGATTGACCGCGTTGAATTGCAAGTTGCGGCTATCATGCATGATACCGGCATGGACGGCGGACGCTTCAAAACTTACACTGACGGCAACGCCCTCCGAAAAGATCACTCGTTGAACTCGGCGATTCACGTCCTGGAAAATCGCGAGACCATTGCGGCTCTTGGAGTCAACGTCGACGCGGTTGCACTTGACTGCATGGGTCACAGCAAAAGTTGTTCGGGCGTTCGTGACTTGACGAGTTGGGAGCAGTGGACGGATTGTTTTAATCGCATTGACGCCGCCGTTGAGCTTTACAATCAAAAATTCCCTAACGCGCAAATTTACTTCGACAAATCGACTTGGACTGACGGCGAGACTTATCAAAATAATCGGGGCGTCGAGGTTTACAAATTCAATCGCGAGACTTTGGCGCGAAGTGCGGCAGTTATCGCGGCGTTGAGGCTCGGTGATGCAAATCGTGAGGCGGCTCAATTTCCCTACACGCAGACCGGCGATATTATCGAGGTTGATTTTGATTCTTACGTTACGCCCGCAAAAGATTGGCGCGCGGAAATTGCTAAGGCTAAAATTTTCATGGTCGACGAGAACGGTACGCGGACTTCGCTTTTAACTCAAGGCGTCGACACTAACGGTTTCGGGCGAATGTACATGTCGGGCGAAGGTAATCTTTCAATGAGCTGTGAATTTAATCCGAAGACTCAAAATGTCCGCGAAGTATTTAGAATTTTCCACGGCAAATCTTTTCCGCTGTCAACGCAGGAATGTATTGAGGAGCGGCTCGGCGAACTTGACACGATGAAAAAATTTCCCGTCGAGGCGCACATTAAAATTCTCGGCGACTATTCCAAAGTCGACAAGAAAAAAATTTCCCGCATATACAGTCGCTATTGTCGTGACGCTGAACGCAAGCATCAATTCCCAGTAACGTTTGAATTTATCAAGGAGTGACTTTTTTTATGGCGTACAAAGCTTTAGTATTTGGCGTCGATGATTTGTTTGAAAGTTTAAAACCTTACTACGTTAAAGCGGCTGAACAGGGCATTTTGGAAATTGTCGCTGCCGCCGTGTTTGAAAATGGCGAAATTCGTTTCGTTACCGACGAGGTTGACCGGGGGGTGGATAATTCTATTAATTTTGATGTCGCGATAATTTCTTCGAGAAATGATTTTTACAAGCGCATGAAATTTTTGGAGGCTCAAGGCGTCCCGCGCAACCGAATCATTGACGGAAGAGTTTTTCAGGTTCCGAATTTGGATTTCCCGCGCCTGCTCAATGAAGGCGTTGCTTACGGTGTTTTTAAAAACAGTCAATCCTTTGCTGCCAGTACGTACACAATTTATCCGCAGGTTTATGGTTTCAAAAATAATGCTACCGTTTTTTCTCTTGATAAGAAAAGTTATATTAGAGGCGGCATCATTACAGAGGGACAAGGAATAATATCTGTCGAAAAATTTTCTTCGCTTGCTCCAGAGATATATTTTAATGTCAGACAAAACTATAGCCACAATTACCGCAATGTGGGTACATTTCCCGTTAACAGTATCGATTGGCATTTTCCAAAAGAATTTTATCCGCCTCAAGGCGCGTGCAAAATTTTAATCGGCAACGACGTTTGGATAGGTCGCGGCTGTATCTTGAAATGCACCAACCCGAACAAGCCGCTTGTTATCGGTGACGGCGCAGTTATCGCTTCGAACAGCGTGGTCGTCAAAAATATTCCGCCCTATGCTATCGTCAGAGGCAATCCCGCGCAAATTATCAAGTTCAGATTTTCGGAAGACGTTATCAAGTCGTTGCTCAAAATCAAGGTGGGATTGGAGCCTTGACAAAATTCATGACAGCTTCAAATATTTTAACGACGTGGAAAAATTTATTTCACTTCATGACAGTTAGGAGGTTTGCTTATGGCAATGCTTGAAGTCAAAGACATCAACGTTTATTATGGCGCGATTCATGCGATAAAGGGCATAAGTCTTTCGGTCGAGGAGGGCGAAATTGTCACGCTGATTGGCGCGAATGGCGCGGGCAAGTCTACGACGCTTCGGACAATTTCGGGACTGCTCAAACCTAAGACCGGCGAAATAAATTTCCTCAATAAAAATATCGCGGGAATGCCGGCGCATAAAATCGTTCGCGAGGGAATATCGCAAGTGCCCGAAGGTCGAAGAATTTTCGCGGAAATGACTGTGCTGGAAAATTTGGAGCTGGGAGCTTTCACGCGTTCGGACAAAGATGAAATTCAAAACGATTTTAAAATGGTTTTCGGACGCTTCCCACGACTTGAGGAAAGAAAATTACAGCTGGCGGGAACATTATCCGGCGGTGAACAACAAATGTTGGCAATGGGACGCGCGCTGATGAGTCGCCCGAAACTTTTACTCTTGGACGAACCGAGCATGGGACTTGCGCCGCTGTTGATTCGAGAAATTTTTAATATCATCGTCGACATTCACAAGACCGGCACGACGGTTTTGCTGGTCGAACAAAATGCGAATATGGCGTTATCGATTGCAAACCGCGCTTACGTTTTGGAGACGGGGCGAATCACAATCACCGGCGACGCAAAGGAATTGGCAGCAAGTGAAGATATTCGCAAGGCTTATCTCGGAGGATAAATTATGGACAATCTGCAACGAATTAAAAATTTACGTAGCGGCTTAAAAGATTTGCGTGACCTCGGCGCGATTTTCAGGCAGGATTTGTACGAAATCGGCAACGTTATCGATCAAGATAAATTTCCTTCGACTGAAGGTTTGGAGAGTTGGGGCGAAAATTTACTTGCGTGGATGAAAAAATCCGGTTACTGCCTGGAATTGTACGAGCAGATTTTTGGCGATAATTTTCTTGAAAATTTTTCCGACGTGGAAAGAGCTTTGGACTCGGAAGAGAAAAAAATTCGCGAAGCAAATATTTTCGGGCAGGCGGAAAAGTTTTTACATTTCATAACGAAGACGCCGGATTTGAGGAGAATTTTGCGCGAACATCAAACGAAGTTGAAACGATTGCTCGCCAGAAAACGTCGGAATACGCAGTTGAAAACCGCGCTTGAACCGTATGCAAATTTCATCAACGCCACGGAAGAAACTGACATTGGTAAGAAATTTTCTGCGGGCAAGGAACTTAGCGAAATTTTCGGCGACGACTTCATTGGACGCGGGCTTTTCGGACACGAATTGATTTTGACGCTCGTCGACGGAGATAAACCCGCACTGCCCGTTGAAGAGCCGAAAAAAATTCTTCCGCCGCAACAATTACCGCCGACACCTCAACCGTCCGTCGTCGATAATTATTTTGAAAATATTCTTCGGGCGAAGGGCGCATTTCTCAAGCCGAGCGACATTGCCCCGTGGGAAAAAATTTTTTCTGTCGAGAAGAGCGACCGCAATAGGGAATTTTCCGCCAGCCGTTTCAAGCGCGACTTTAAGAATCCCGAAATTTTGAGACCCGTCTTGGGATATGCCGCGCTGAGAGGATTTCTGGCATTTCCGACATTTTGCCCGAAGAGAATGCCGCCCGAAATTTTGGCGAGCATCATTCAGCTTTTGATCAACAAGGGCTACATTCAGAAATACGCCTTCGAGAATCGCCACCACTTTTACGGCTTGACGAAAAATTTTTTCGACTTCGTGAAGACCGATAACGGCAGGCGTTTCCTCAATTCCAAACGCGGCGAGAAGGTCGAGCTTGAAAATTTGCATTTCCTGGAGTACGAGGCAAAGTACGCGTTGACGCGGGCAGTTTACATGCACGTGCATATCATGGAGTTTGACCGCGGCAATAATTTCATCGACGTGGAATTTTCGCCGCAAATGTTCCGTTCGGAGTTCAGTGGCGTAACCGGTCGTGATTTATTGCTTGGCTGTTTTTGGGATAAGCCGAACGATTGCAACAAGTTCATCAGAAAATTTCGGATTTGGTTGCAGCGTAAGGGCGAGGGGCTTAGGCGCATAATTGTTGCGGGAGTGAATGTTAAGCACGCCGAAAAAATTTTTGACGCGGTGGAAGAGGCGACTGCCGAAGATTTTCCTGACCAAGCCGGGGAATATATTTATTCGTTTGAAACGGACGCGATTTATCGTCGTGGCACGCGCAAGAAACTTTCGCCGAAAGAAATTTGGCCGTCTGACGAGCCTGATGATGATGACGATCCCGAACCCGAAAATAATTCTGACGATGAGCCGGAAAATCAATCGTCCGACGCCGCTCCGACAATGGACGCGACCGCTAAAGAAAATCATTTGCGCGACGTCAAGGCCATGATTCACGACGAAAAATTTTACTGCGCGACGGCCTATCTTAAGGCGCAGATTTCGGAAAATGAGACGGTTGAGCCGCTTTATCGTCGGCTGGCCTTTGCACTTGACGACCCGCTCCTCAACACCGATTACAATTCCGACGAAGTGCGCACGTTGCTCACGAAAAATGCCGACACCTTCGACGAGGCCTTGATAATCGCCGCAACTCTCCGTTCATTTTTCTACAACCGCGTTGAATATGATTACGGCATTTCCACGCTTTACGACAGGATTAAAAGTTTCAAGCTCCTTGCCGAGAATGAGCCGTTGGCAAATTTGATTCGCGAGACGAAAAATTTCAAGGAGACCAATCAGAAGGGCGCGGATTATTTTATCGCGTTCCGTTCGAGTGAAAATGACGTGTCGGAAGAATTTGCCCACGTCGTTCAAGATGCCAAAGAATATTACCGATTGTTCTTCAAGGGCGATTTTCGCGGCGAGACAAATTACACCGTCGCCAGGACGAAGCAATTAATTTTTGCCGCAGAAGGTGAATTCGGTAAAACTTTCGCGCTGATTAAAGACGAGACTGAAAATATCCCTGCCGAGACTGTCGACGCCGTGAAGAAATTTTTAGCGGAGAATTTTATCAGGAAAGGTGCCGCGCTTGAAAAATCCAATATTGACAAGCTTGCCTTGCAGGAAATGATTGACGATTGTTGGGACGTCGTGAAGTCGCGGACAAATAAAAACGGCATTGTCGGGAGTCGTCGCAGCAATTTGATGAGCAATTTGGAGCGCGCCGCTGAAATTATGTGCGCGTGGGTTCGTTGTGCAGAAAATCTTTCGGGCGATAAGATAAATTATTACGGGAAAACTTTTGCGGACATGTTGAAAGATGTCAACGAGGCGCGCAGTAAAATTGCCGGCAAACTCAATGGCAACACTCTTGACGCGGCGGGATTTGCCGTACTCAATCGGACGCTTGATGAAATTTATTCGCGGCTTTATGGAGCTTACAACGATGACGAGCGGAAATATTTTTACGCAGAATTTTTGCGCGGTGAAGAGATTGTCCTCGACGAAGATTTTTTGCCGAAATTTGACTTGAACATAACCGACGGCACTTCGGAAAATATTACGGCTCAAATTCTCAAGCACGCGGCGTTGAAGTTGCCGACCTTTGAGGAGCGCATTGAGAAAATTTTCAAGGAGAGCGGTGACGATTTTGGAACGGCGCAGCTGATTGATGAGTATCTCAAGTTCAAGAGCGGCAAATCTATCCTCGCGGAAAAGGGCTACAATTTGCAAAAGTGCATTGTGACGGCCGATTTGGACGCGCAAAATGCTTTGGAAGATTTTATGGGTTTCGTGGAGCTTGTGCAGATTCACGGTCAGCTTGATGATATAAATGACGGCGAGAAGGAGAAAATTTTTCAAGTCATCGATAACTGCTACGACTATGCAAAGTCCAGCGGGAATTTCGGCGTATTTTTCCGCGTGAAAAAGTTTTGGGAGGACAAGATTGCCGAGAATGCCGCGAAGCTCGAAAAGATTTTTGCGGAGGATTTGCAGCAGGCGTTGAGCGATTACAAGTGCAATGTCGGTGACTTTGAACCCGGCGAACTTAAAGAGAGCGTCGCGGAAATTGAAAAGCTCATTGCCGCCGGACACTTTACCGCGTCGAAAATGTTGATTAACGAGTTGCGCAAGGGCAATCTCTACAAAAAATCCGACCGTGACGAAAGTTTGACGTTGCGGCGATTCATTGCCGACTATGACGATTGCTACGGGCAAGTTCAAGACAGCAGTAAGACGCTGGAGTTTTTGCTGGAGAAAAAGACGATTGTCCGCGAAAAATTTTCCAAGAATGGCGCGAAGCTCATCGAAAATTGGTTGCCGAACGGGATACCCGATACTGACAGCGGCAAGGAAAAAATTCGTGAGCGCGTCAAAAATTTGTTGGAGCTGCTCGCCTTTGACGTGGAGACTGCCGACCTTGAGGACAGTGACGACTCCACCGCGATTAACATTGTCGTCAAGCTGAAAAAATCTTTCCAGGTGAAGCATACGCATCCGATTGCGGCATTTGGTTCGGAGGCCGAGGTTGACAAATTCGGTTTTCGCGTGACATGTCTTTTCGGCAAATTCCCCGAAAAAAATCTTATCGACCACTTCAAAAAATCCGACAAGGGCAATACACTCGTCCTGTTAGACCACGCGCTTAAACTGCCCGAACGTCAACGCCTCGCCAAAGCAATCAAGCTCGACAAAACTTTAATGCACGTCTTCGCGGTCGTCGACAGGGTCGTTATGATGTACCTGATTAAAAATTGTTCGGAGCAAATCAAAACGAAACGAATCAATGACACGCTGATGTCGATTGTCATGCCGTTCAGCCGTTGCCAGCCGTACATTTGGGATCCGCATACGCCATTGCCGCCGGAAATGTTTATCGGGCGCAAAAATGCCATGAGCGAAGTCAAAAGTCCCAACGGCGTCAACATTGTTTACGGCGGTCGACAACTCGGCAAGTCCGCGCTCTTGAAGATGGCGTGCAGGGAAATTGACGGCAATAACAATCAGCGGGCGATTTTTGTTGACCTGCGATTTAAGGGCTATAAGGAGGCGGCACTTTTCGTCAGCGGCGAACTTAGCGATAAAAAATTTTTCGACACGCCGATTGAGACTGATGATTGGGAAGAACTTGCCCGCGAAATTCGGAATCGGCTGTTGAGTGAGGAGCCGAATAAAATTTCATACTTCCTGCTCATGTTGGACGAGGCGGACAAATTCATTGCCGATTGCGCCGAAGTCGATTACAGGCCGATCAGTGAGCTTGCCAAAATTCAGCAGGAAAATTACGGCGGCAGTCGCTTCAAGTTCGTTATCGCCGGGCTGCATAATATCGTTCGTTTCGAGAAGGAGCAAATTCAAAGCGGCAATAAAGTTTTGCCGACGCTGAAATCATTGACAATAAAACCTTTCGTCTTCGAGGAGGCGCGCGAACTTTTGGAGGTGCCGTTGAGATGCTTGGGACTTGAATTTTCCGACGACAAATGGATTTTCACAATCGCGGAGACGGCACTTTACTTTCCGAGCCTGCTGCAACTTTTCTGCGAAAAACTTTTGTTGACGCTGTTTGAGCCGTCATACGCGGGCTATGGTGCAAATACGCCGCCTTACGAGATAACCGAGAAGCATATCAAAAAAGTTCTGGCCGACGAAGAATTTCGCAACGACATCAAGGACAGAATTGATATTACGTTGCGGCTTGGCGATGACAAATATTATTACGTGGTCGCGCAGATTTTGGCTTATCTTTACCGCAAAAGTCGCAAGGATGACGGCTATTCGGCGCAAGATATTTTGAATTGCCTCAAGGATTTGGCGCAGGTGATTTATCTGCCGGACGAGGAACTTAAAATCGAAAAGATTTTGCCGAATGACGAGACTAAAATTGTCGCGCTCATGCTGGAACTTTGCGAGCTTAACATTTTGAAGCGAACCGACACGGATAATTTTTTGTTTTCCCGCAGAAGAATTTTCCACTACATGGGGACGGAAAAAGAGATTGAAGACGCGCTTTTTAAACTGATGGCGGAGGCGGCAAATGGATAAAATTTGGTGGGAAAAGACAGACGGTGCACACAGATTTTTACGGGAGACGGCAGAGGTTTTGGACGGCGGAAAGAGCGTCGTCCTTTGCCTGCCGAAACATTTACCTTGGCGGCAAACGATGCGTGAAGTTTTACTCGACTTGCTGGAGCGGAAATTTTCCGACAGGACGGTTGACGTTATCGACGCGCAAGAAATTTCAAAGTCGCCGCCGAAATATATCTTGAACAATTTTTGCGACAACAAGGAAGGTTTCCGCCCTTACAACG
Organism: Selenomonadaceae bacterium; assembly: GCA_017427545.1. GTDB lineage: Bacteria > Bacillota > Negativicutes > Selenomonadales > Selenomonadaceae > Quinella. The sequence goes on along the minus strand of JAFRSO010000071.1, from coordinate 4,848 downwards.
ACGAGGCTTATGCGGAGTTTTTGGCGAAGAGCAGAAATATTTCCTTGAACAGCCGCTGCGTTTGGATTCAAAATGCCGACGAGACTCAAGAGGAAGATTGGTTTTTGTTTATCGATAAGTATCACAAATATTTGAGCGGGAATATTGGCGGCGTATTCATTTTGGAGGCGGGCGAAAATTTCAGGTGGCAAAACTTTTCGGGCGGAGAAATTTTTTCCTACGACGAGAAGATCAGCGACTATGATTTTTTTGCCTTCAACATATTTCTTGCGGCGGAGTTTGGCAGGAAAAATAATTTGATGAAACAATATCTTGCCGAGCTGCTCACGCAATTTGTAGCGGGTGATGTTGAGCTTGCGGCGGCTTGTGTCGAACGTAAGGAAGATTTTTTGCGAAACCCACGCGAAGTTTTCTTGAGCGTCACGGAGGAGAAAAATCTTGCGCCGAAATCTGACGAGGACATTGACGGGGCGATTTGGCTGACGCAGTTGAAATTAATTTTCCCGCTCACAGAAATTTTTCGCCGCCGCCTCATAAAAAAATATTATTCGGCAATTTCGCAAGCGTTGCCGTGTAATTCTGACAATGATGAAAAAATTGAGCAACCTGAACAGGCGGAGCTTGGCACGCTGGTGCATTTGGTGAAGACGGAGAAGTTGTGGTTTGACAAGCCGGATTGGGACGAGCTGCAAAATTATCGCGGCGTGCGGAATAAGTTGGCGCATTTGAAGATTTTGCCCTTTGAAGAGTTGCAAACGCTTTTCGAGGAAAATTCGCGCAGATAAATTTAGGAGGTTATTGAAATGGAAAATCAGGAAAATTACGAACGTTATATCCCCGTCGAAATGTCGATTCTTGGATCACTGCTGGAGATTCGCGAAATGAGGGCGGGAAGATTGCCCAAGCCGTCGCTTGAAGATTTTTTTGCCCACATCGACGAAGTAATTGAGCAGGAGAAAGCAAATGCAAATAATTCCGACCAAAAAATTTAATGATGACGTTGAGTTTTACATTCGCAAGAAAAAGTTCTTAAAAATCCGCGCTGATATTAAAATTGTGACTGACGAACTTGAACAGGGCAATTTTGTCGGCGTCAAATTAGAAGGATTGAATTTGCCGGAAAATATTTCGGTTTACAAAGTACGCATTGCCAACAGCTCGACCAATGTCGGTAAAAGTCACGGATTCAGGCTTCTTTATTACGTGGCGATTGCGGACGAAATTTATCTCGTGTCGATTTACTCCAAAAAAGATGACGTCAGAATTCCAAGCGACAAACAGATTGAATTGCTGATAAAAGCTGTGTTGCAGGAGGAGGAATGAAAATGTTTGTGGCAGCAAGAATGACGAAACACCCCGTGTCCGTGACGAGTGACGCGACGATTCAGCAGGCGGACAGGCTCATGAAAAAGCACAAATTCCACAGAATGATCGTCGTGGACAACGGCAAGCTCGTCGGATATTTCAGCGACCGTGATATTATGCGCGTGGCACCCAGTCCGGCAACTACCCTGTCGAAATATGAAATTCGTTCGCTGTTGGATAAAATTTCCGTGCGCGACATCATGCACGAGGAAGTTATCACCGTCAACGAAAATGCGACGATTGAAGAGGCAGCTCTCATCATGTACCAAAACAAAGTCGGCGGATTGCCTGTAATTTCGGACGTCGGAGCGGTTGTCGGAATTATTACCGCGACGGATATTTTAAAGACTTTCATAAAAGTTATGGGGCTTATCGGCGGCAAAACTCGTTTGACTCTCGAAGTTGATAACAAGGTCGGAGTTATGGCGGACATCACGAAAATTTTTGCGGACAACGGAATTAATATCGACAGCTTTATCACTTGCCGCCACAAAAATAATCGTTATGAATTGGTCGTGCGCCTTGATGATCGTGAAGAAGGTTTCGACGACATCAAAAAAATTCTCGAAGCTCGCGGCTACAAAATTATTCACTTCGCTCATATCGGTTGACTTGAAAAAAATTTTTCTGCTCTTCGACGCGGAGGGCAGAATTTTTTTTGAGGCTGTGTTATAATCGCGCAGAATCATTTTAAGGAGGTTTTATCGTGAAGAAAAAATTTTTGGCAGCTCTGGCAGCGGGATTGATTGCGCTCGGATCGTTTGGAGTGTCCGACGCCGCTACCCGTGAAGAAATCGCCGCTATTCATGTTCAAAACGCCGTCGACTTCCAATATTGGAATGACGATTCGCCGACCCTACAAAAAATTGTTGAGTTCGTTGAAGAGGCCGTTAATCCGTTCAGCAAAAATTACATTCCGCCCGAAGACAGAATTGCGACGTTCGATATGGACGGAACTTTTTACTGCGAAACCGCGCCGATTTACTTTCAAGAGATAATGTTCATTCATCGCGTCCTTGACGACCCGAATTACACCGCGCCGAAAAAATATCTCAACCTCGCCAAGAAGATTAAGCCGAAATATTATAACAAGGAGAAACTTACGCCGGCCGAAGACAAATTGCACCTCGAAGGGTTGACTGCGGTTTATGCCGGCATGACTGACGAAGAGTATCGCGCTTACGTCCGCGAATTCATGAACGATAACGAAACGGGCTTGACGAATCTCAAACGCGGCGAAGCTTTTTATCTGCCGATGGTCGAAATTATTTCGTATCTGACCAACAACGGCTTTCAAGTCTACATTGATTCGGCTTGCGGCGTGAGCACAACTCGCGAACTCGTCAAAGACATTATCCCGATTCAATTTGACAGGATTTTGGGCACGGATTTTAATTACACGTCGACGGGTATGGGTAAAGAGGCTCCTAACGATCATTTCTTTGACCGCCACAAGGAAAAAATTATCATCTCCGGCAAACCGCTCATCGACAATGCCAAGACCAGAAAAATTTTCAGCATTATGAATCAAATCGGCAAAAAACCCGTCCTCGCGTTCGGAAATTCAACCGGTGATAGCGGTATGCTCGAATACACGCTCCAAAACAATAAATATCGCTCGATGAGTTTCTTTGTAATCTGCGACGACACGACTCGCGAACTGGGCAATCCCACTCGTGCGAAAAGTGATACTGAATTGGCTTTGAGGCGCGGTTGGAATCCAATTTCTATGCGCGACGAATTCAAAACCATTTACGGCGACAATGTTAAACGCTCCAAATAAATTTTGACAAAAAATTTAGGGCTTAGCTCTGAAAATGGAGTTTAAGCCCGTTTTTTATTTGACGATGATAAAATTTTTTGTTAAAGTACGTTCGGAGGCGATAAAAATGATAGAACAAATAAGCATAGCTATTGACAGCGAGGACTTGAAAGAATTTAAAGAAACAACCGGAATGACACTGCTCGATTGCATGAAAATATTGGTGAACAGCGTAAAATATGGCGGAAAATTAGAACTCGACCCCTTTTGGAGCGACGAGAACATTTCAGAACTAAAAAATCGAATTAAAAATGGCAAAATGGAACGTCACGAATTGATAGAGGTTGACTGATGAATATAAATTGGGAAGAAAAAGCCTGGCTGGAGTATTTATATTGGCAAATTCAGGACAAAAAGACGTTGAAACGGATAAATAATCTGCTCAAAGACATAGACAGGAACGGCTATAACTGTATAGGCAAGCCTGAACCGTTAAAAGGCGACTTAACCGGTTGGTGGAGCGTCCGAATTGATGAAAAGAACCGTTTGATATTCAAAATCGAGAATGAAGTAATAAAAATATATCAATGCGGCAAACATTATGGTGACAAATAATAAAAATCCCTTCGACAAGCGTCGGAGGGATTTTTCAATGCGTAATGCGTAATGGAAAATTTGCCGGCCGAAAAAATTTTTTAATCTTGTAACAAACATCTCTAACCAACGTATAAGGAACAGAAAACAAAATCTAAATCAAAAATAACTTAAAGGAGAAATGAAAAATGACAAACGTAATGACAAATGAAATGATGAGCAAAGAGGAACTCGAACAAGTCGCGGGCAGTGGTTGTGATCAAACAGCAATGGATAGCCGTTTCTTGAACGTTTTGTTGCGCGGCAGAGAAGGACAATGCAACCGCTACGGCTCGTTCAAAGTATTTTTCGGCTTCGGAATATTGGAAGAAATTGAAAAGGCTTGGAAATCTGTAGGAATCGACGCGAAACTTGATTATTCCGGCTATCCCAACGAATATTATCTCAACGGCAAGCAAATCACCTGCGATCAAGCATACGATCACGCTCAACAAGTAGTCGGAAAGACTCTCAGACGCTATGATTATAATTATTAAGTAAAAAAACGTAATAAAAGCCCTTCGGCGCAAGGTCGGAGGGTTTTTCGTTGACGGTAGAAAATTTTTTTGCTAGACTTGTAACGAAATCAAAACTCCAACGTATAAACTATAGAAAACGAAAGGAGATTGATAAAAATGGCAACACGTGAGGAAAACATCAAGAAAATCAATGACGCGCTGGAAAAATTGAGCGATGAGGAACTCGAAAAGGTCGCGGGCGGCTTTTATGCTCGTTCTAACGTGGACTATGTTAAACCGGACGTAAATATTGATAATCAAGGTCGGATACTTCATGTTAGGGATGAGCAAAGTCGGATACTTCATGTTAGGTAAACGCGAAACAAGCTAACAAAAGCCCTTCGGCACATGTCGGAGGGTTTTTCGTTGACGGAGCTAAAAAATTTTGCTAAAGTGTGTAACTAAATCGATTTTAGAACGTATAATGGACAGAAAACAAAATTAACCTAAAGGAGAATGATAAAAATGGCAACACGCGAAGAAAATCTCAAAAAAATCAATGATGAACTCGAACTCATGAGCGACGAGGAACTCGAACAGGTCGCGGGCGGAAATTACGATGAATGTGTA
>JAFRSO010000070.1 GCA_017427545.1 Selenomonadaceae bacterium | reverse complement strand
TGGGCATGTCTGTCATAAAATCCTTGCTATTATTTTCGCCGTACTTCGTGATAATAAATCTTATGTTCCGGCTTCAGCTTCTTGACTTTTCATAGCCGGTCTTTACAACGAATTATAATCGAAAAGTTTTATCGGAGCAAATTTTTATTGCAAAATAAATGCGTCCTATGTTGCAGGAAATACCCTTACTGCCGCGAATAGTTTTTGCGATATGACTTATTAAGTTTTTTTCGGAGAGGTGAACTTTTATGGAAATGTTTCTAGGTTTCCTGGTATTGCTGGCATGTTTGATTGTAGGCGTGCGGCACGGCGGCATCGGGCTTGCCGTCATAAGCGGTATCGGTCTCGTAATTTACACATTTATTTTCGGCTATAAGCCCGGTACGCCACCTATTGATGTTATGTTAACGATTTTGGCGGTCGTAACATGCGCGGGATTTCTTCAAACTTCGGGCGGCTTAACCGTTATGCTCAAGTACGCGGAAAAATTCTTGCGCAACAATCCCAAACACGTCACGATTCTTGCGCCGTTGACGACGTGGTTTTTAACAGTTCTTTGCGGCACAGGTCACGTCGTCTACACAATGTTCCCGATTATTTACGACATTGCGATTAAGCAAAACATTCGTCCCGAACGTCCTATGGCAGTCGCATCGGTTGCCTCGCAGATGGGCATTTGCGCTTCGCCGGTATCAGTCGCTATCGTCTCAATCGTCGGCTTCATGGCCACGGCAGGTCACAACTATTCCGTCCTTCAGATTTTGGCAGTCGCTATGCCGGCAACGGGTATCGGCGTCCTGTGCGCGGCACTTTGGAGTTATCGTCGCGGCAAAGACCTTGATAAAGATGAACAGTTTCAAGAATTCATCAAAGATCCCAAAAATCGCGATTACGTTTACGGCGACAGTGAATCGCTCCTCGATAAGGAATTGCCGCCCAGTTTCTATCACGCAATGTATATTTTCTTCGCGGGCATTATCGTTATCGCGGCACTCGGCAATTTCCCCGACCTCCTGCCGCATTTCCCCAACGCTAAAGGCGATATGAAACCCATTTCAATGACGGCCGTTATCCAGATGGTTATGCTACTCGTCGCCGCAACAATTCTTTTCGTCTGCAAAGTCAAGGCAAAAGATGTCGGCAACAGTCAGGTTTTCAAATCCGGTATCGTTGCATTGGTTTCAGTTTACGGCGTCGCTTGGATGGCTAATACTTGCTTCGGCGCGCATATGGCGTTCTTGAAAGAGTTCCTCGGCAATGCTGTAGCAGAATATCCTTGGGCATTTGCAATTATCGCCTTCCTTACGTCAAAGCTCGTCAACTCTCAAGCCGCCGCTATCGCTATCGTATTTCCTATGGCCTTGAGCGTCGGCATGGATCCCGTTATCATCATGTCATTTATCAGCGCGTGTTACGGTTACTTCTTCCTTCCGACTTACCCCTCCGACCTCGCCTGCATAGGTTTTGACCGTTCCGGCACCACGCGTATCGGCAAATATATTTTGAATCACTCGTTCATGATTCCCGGTTTAATCGGCGTCATAAGCGGTTGCTGCGTAGGCTTCGTTATGGCGCATATCGTTTTATAGGTACTAGCTGCTAGCTGCTAGTTGCTAGCTGCTAGTTCTAGTACCTAACAGAAAATTTTAATCCTCGCTTAACTTTTGCGGGGATTTTTATGTTATAATAGGAAGAAGGAATAAGGAACAAGGAACAAGTTTAAACTCCTCACTCCTAACTCCTAACTGATAGAAGGGGGCGGATTTTTATGGCGACATTATCAAACGATAGTCAAAGAAAAGTTGTCCAAGGCTCGGCAAGCGGCGACTATATCAGTAACACCGGGGCTTATGCCACGATTTATGGCAACGGCGGCAATGATACCATCAGCAACTACGATATTTCGCATTGGTCAGTACTCGACGGAGGCGCGGGCAACGATAAAATTTCCAGCTATCAGGGCAACAATCTTACGATTATCGGCGGTCTCGGCAACGACACAATCAGTTTCAAGAGCCTCTACTCAAATAACCATGTGATTCAATACAATTCGGGCGACGGCAACGATTATATCGAGGACACGTGGGGCAATCCGACAGCTACTTTGCAAATCGGCGGTGGCACGGGTACTTACTCCAGCCAAGTGAGCGGCAACGATATTATTGTTACGGTCGGGGAAGGCAAAATCACAATCGCGGGCGGGAAAGATTATTCGGACTTCATTATTTCCGGCGTGGAAAAAGATTATCGCGATATTACCCTAACCGAAGGCAACGACACTTACACTAACTCAATTCCGGACGCGACAATTCAAGCTCTCGGCGGCAATGATACTGTCAACAATTTCAGTTCGCAGGTTTCAATCGACATGGGCGCGGGCAATGATTCTGTCTTTAACCACGGCTCCAATTGTACAATCAACACCAGTAATGGTCATGATACTGTTTATAATTATTGGAGCAACTATACATCAATCAATACGGGCGCAGGCAATGATTCCGTTTTTAACCACGGCTCCAATGTCACAATCAATACCGGCGGGGGTGATGATTCTATTTATAATTACGTCGGTGCCGATGCGACAATCAATACCGGCGCGGGCGATGACTTTATCAGATTGTACCGCGAATACAACGCTTCTTCGCGTTATAATTTAATTCAATATTCTTCAGGCGACGGCGACGATTACATTACAGGTTTTGATGAAGATGACACTTTGCAAATCGGTGGAAGCGGAAATTATTTCACTGTGCAGAGCGGCGATGATATTATCGTCAATGTGGGGGAAGGTTCAATCACTCTCGAAGGCGCAGCTAGTTTATCGGCCCTAAACATTGCGGGCGTCTATAACAATCCGTATCTTATCACAGGTTCGACGGCGGCCAATTCAATCTCCAACACACTCAGCGGCGCGACGATTCAAGCTCTCGGCGGGGCAGATACCATTGTCAACAAATACCCCGTCAGCAACGTTTCAATCAATGCGGGCGCGGGCGATGATATGATTGTCAACGAAGGAACCTACAGCACTGTTGACGGTGAGGCAGGTAACGATCGCATTTGGAATGACGGTTCGCGAGTGACAATCACGGGCGGTACCGGTGATGATTCTATCCTCAACCGCGGCGACGATAATATTTTCCGCTACAATTCGGGTGACGGCAACGATACTATTGCCGGCTTCAAGACAAATTCGACGCTCGAAATTGGCGGCGGCAGTGGCACTTACTCGGTCAGCTTGAGCGGCAACGATATTATTCTCACGGTCGGTAGCGGCAAAATCACTCTCGAAGGCGCAGCGACTCTCTCGACCGTCAATATCAGCGGCATTGAAAATACTTCGCCGACTTGGACGCTTGACGGGACTACTGCCACTTACGGCACGTGGAAGGAAACTTTAATCACAATCAGCGGCGTTAAGTCAACGAGCGGTTTAAGTGTCAGCGGCACGACTGTCACGGTATCAAATTCCGCGCTGAATAATTCAAACGTCACAATCAGCGACGGCTATAATCTTAAGCTTGGCAGTGACGTTTCATCACCTACACCGACTGCGGCAGGTTGGACTATCAGCGTCACGACCGCGACTTACAAGACAGCTTACACTTCGGCGGGCTATAATCTCGTCAACAATCAAATCGTTTACAGTTCAGCGACGGGTGGAAATACTCTGGTTACTGTCAGCGGCGTTAAATCGACGGGCGGTTTAAATTTGGACGGCTCAACGGTAACGGTTTCAAATTCCGCGCTGAATAATTCCAATGTCACAATCAGCGACGGCTACACGCTCAAGCTTGGCAGTGATGTTTCAGCTCCTACACCGACTGCGGCGGGTTGGAATATCAGCGGCACGACCGCGACTTACAAGACGGCTTACACTTCGGCGGGCTATAATCTCGTCAACAATCAAATCGTTTACAGCTCAGCGGCGGGCGGAAATACTCTGGTTACTGTCAGCGGCGTTAAATCTTTGAGAGGATTAAGTTTGGACGGCTCAACAGTTACAGTCTCGGCAAGTGCGCTAAATAATTCAAACGTTTCAATCAGCGACGGTTATAATCTCAAATTAGCAAGTGACGTTTCATCGTCGAAAACTACTGCGGCGGGTTGGACACTTAACGGCACGACTGCGACCTATAACACCGCCTCGAATACGGCCGGTTACACCCTTAACAACAATCAAATCATTTACACGGCGGCGAAGTCTGCAACTAATTTGGTGACTGTTAGCGGCGTTAAATCGACGAGCGGTCTTAGCTTGGACGGCTCAACAGTTACAGTCTCGGCAAGTGCGCTGAACAATTCCAACGTTTCAATCAGCGACGGTTATAATCTCAAATTAGCAAATGACGTTTCATCACCGAAAACTACTGCGGCAGGTTGGAGTTTGAACGGTTCGACTGCCACCTATAACACCGCGTCGAACACTGCAGGTTACACGCTCAACAATAATTCAATCATTTACACGGCGGCGAAGTCTGCAACTAATTTGGTGACTGTCAGCGGCGTTAAATCAACGGGCGGCTTAAGTGTCAGCGGCACGACTGTTACGGTATCGAATTCCGCGCTGAATAATTCAAACGTTACAATCAGCGACGGCTATACGCTTAAGCTTGGTAATGACGTTTCATCGCCGAAAACTACCGCAGGCAGTTGGTCATATAAAAGCGGCGTCGCAACCTACACGAACGATTCAACTTCGGCGGGCTATGAACTCGTCAACAATCAGATTGTCTATTCGGAGGCTGTCGGCGGAGAAACTTTAACGCAAGTTAGCGGCGTGAAATCTTCAAGCGGTCTCGAATTGGACGGCACGACGGTAAAAGTTTCGGCGGCCGCACTCAATGCCGGAAATGTCACGATAACAAACGGATATACCCTCGAACTCGGCGACGGCGTTAATCCTCCCATACCCAAGGCGGCGGGTTGGACAATGCTCACGGGAGGTATTGCAATTTATAGGACTGCCTCGAACACGTCGGGTTATACGCTCAACAATAACGAAATCGTCTACACTCCTGCGAGTGGCGGCAATACTTTAATCACAGTCAACGGCGTAAAATCTGCGGACGGTTTGAAATTGGCGGGCAATGTCGTAAAAGTTTCGGCCAGTGCTCTCAATCAATCGACGGTCACAGTCAGCGACGGTTACACGCTTGATTTTGACGGCTATGTTGAGAAATCTTCGACGACCGCTGAAGGTTGGAAGCTCGAAGGGACTACTGCAAAATATTACACCGCCTCGAATACTGCCGGCTATAATCTTGCTAATAACATGATAACTTACACCGCGGCAAATCCTGCCGGGACTCTGGTCACGGTTACGGGCGTTAAATCAGTCGACGGTCTCAAGTTGGAAGGAAACGTCGTAAAAATTGCGGCAAGTGCTCTGAATCAATCGACGGTCACAGTCAGCGAAGGTTACACCCTCGAACTTGATAGCGGCGTTGAAAAATCTTCGACGACGGCTGAAGGTTGGAAACTCGAAGGCTCAACCGCTAAATATTACACCGCCTCGAATACTGCCGGTTACATTCTTGCGAACAACACGATAACTTACACGTCCGCCAAAAGTGCAACGACTTTGGTCACGGTGACGGGCGTTAAATCAGTCGACGGTTTGAAGTTGGAAGGCAATGTCGTTAAAGTTTCGGCAAGTGCTCTGAATCAGTCAACCGTCACAGTCACGGGCGGCTACACTTTGGCGTTGGCTGATGACGTTGAAAAATCTTCGACGACTGATGAGGGTTGGCATCCTAACGGGACGACTGCCACTTACAAAACGTCTTCACGGACGGCGGGCTACAGTCTCGTCAACAATCAAATCGTTTACTCTTCGGCGACGCCTTCCAAAACTCTTGCGACGGTTAAGGGCGTGAAAAATATTTCCGAACTTTCACCAACGACCAACAATGTCATCACGCTGAATAATGCCGCGCTGGATAAAAAAGTCACGGTCAACGGCAGCGATTATACTTTCGACTTTGCGGAGGATTATAATTCGGCGACGATAACGGGTTCTACGGGAGCTGACAAAATCATTGCGCGCGGGAAAAATCTTTCAATCAGCGGCGGCAAGGGTAATGATTTAATCAAAGTCACAGGCTCAACTTCGACGATTAATGGCGGCGTCGGTGACGATACAATTCAGCTGGCAGAGGGCAGCTATCAGCTGATAGCTTACAATACGGGCGGCGGCAGTGATTTAATTCAGGGCTTTGATAAGACTTCGACGTTGAGGCTTGACGGCGGCAAAGGTAAATTTTCGACGCAACCGAGCGGTTCTGATGTCCTCGTGATTGTCGACGGCGGCAACGAAATTACTCTCAAGGGTGCGGCGAATTTGGACGCTCTCAACATTGACGGCAAGTCGAACGACCCGATAAATATTGATCGTAAGGCGAACAATCAGAAAATCAACGGCACGGATTATGGTGACACGATTAAAAGTTCAGGTGAACGCGTTACGATTTTGAGCGGCGCGGGTGATGATTCGATAGTCAGCGGCAGTAAGTACAGCTCAATCAATGCGGGCGCAGGAAATGATTATGTTAAGCTCACGGCGGGCAGTCAAACCGTTACGGCGGGCAATGGCAATGATTCAGTTTATGGCAGTTCGGGCGCAGATAAAATTTTCGGCGGAGCAGGCAAGGATTCACTCGTCGGCAATGCGGGTGACGACACACTTTCAGGCGGCGCGGGTGATGATAAAATTTTTGGCGGAGCGGGTAATGATTCACTCGTCGGCGGTGACGGAAAAGATACGTTGAGTGGCGGGGCTGGCAATGATAAAATTATCGGCAACGCGGGCAATGATAACTTGACGGGCGGAGCGGGTGCAGATATTTTCGTCTACAAAAACGGCGACGGTAACGACACGATAACCGATTACGCGGCTGAAGATAAAATCCAAATCACTAAAGGCACGGTTACAGCTTCGGTCAAAAATAATGACGTTATCTTGACTGTCGGGAGCGGCAAAATCACCGTCAAAAATTCCAAAGATAAAATTGTCACGTATATTACGCCCGACGGTAAAGAACATGCCTATTCCAACGTCGTCAAAACTAACGGCTCGACAATCACGCTGCAAAAAATTTACTCGAAGGACAGCTTCGACGTCGCGGATTACGGCAACTACAACACGATAAATGCGGCGGCCGTCACTCACGAACTTAAAATCACGGGCAATAAAAATGCCAATAAAATTACGGGCGGCAAGGGCGATGATTACATTGACGGCCTTGGCGGTGCTGATATAATTTTGGGCGGAGATGGCAACGATACGATTTTGGGCGGCAAAGGTAATGACAAGTTGACGGGCGGCAGTGGTGCTGACGTGTTCATTTACAGCAAAGGCGACGGCAACGACGTTATCACCGATTACGACGAAGAAGATACGATTCAAATTACCGGCGCGACAGTCAAGGCGTCAACCAAAGGTGCAAATGTCATTTTGACGGTCGGGGGCAACAATATTTCTCTCGAAGGCGCAGCGGCCTTGAAAAAGCGTGTGACTTACATTGACAACGGCGAGACTAAAAATTATCTGGAGAAAAAAATTGTCAACGGCTCGACGGTCATGCTGACAACTGAATACATAGCGGGAACTTATACGGCCGGAACCAATATTGTTATGATTGACGCGGCTGACGTCACGCGAGGTTTAAAAATTACCGGCAACGGCAAGGCTAATGAAATTCTCGGCACGGCGCAGGCTGATACAATTCTCGGCAATGCCGGCAATGATTATTTGAGCGGCGGGGCGGGTAATGATTCACTCGTCGGCGGCGAAGGTAAGGACACGATTTATGGCGGAACAGGCGACGATACTTTGATTGGTGGCGCGGGCAATGATGAGTTATGGGGCAATGAAGGTTCGGACACTTTTATTTACGGCAAGGGCGCAGGTAAGGATACGATCTTCGGCTTTGAAGATGATGACATACTTAAAATCACGGGAACTTTCTCGGCGAGCTATAAAGATGACGCGATAGTTTTCAATGTCGGTAACACTGCCAACGCTATCACGCTGAAAGATTTCACTGCCACGACTTTTAATATCAACGGCGCGGCTTATAAGATTAGCGACACTAAGTTAGTTAGGAGGTAGGAGGTAGGAGTTAGGAGTTAAAAATCTGCTCCCTGCTCCCTGTTCCCTAATCCCTAAAATGAACATTTGCTTGCTGATAAAAGATTTTGCTGTCGGGAAAAAATTTTTGGCGGACGGACGACCTACTAAGAGCGGCGCAGAAATTCACGGAGAAAATCACGCGCTTCAACTCATCAAGCTCGGACACCGCGTCACACTCATGACCAAGAAAAGATTTTTCTTCACGGCGGCACGAGAAAATTTAAACGGTATCGATTTAATCAGACTTCATCCGCCATTTCGGTGGCTGGAAATTTTTTTGCGCCTGCTCACAACGCACAGAGATATTGACGCATTTTACATCATCGGCACACCGAAATTTTCAGTCTGGGCGATTCTTTTCGCGAGGCTGTTCAATAAGCCGATAACTTTGGCGTTGACGGGTAAGGCGGAAATTTTTTCTGCGGACAATTGGCGCAATAAAATTTTGTCGAAGTGCACGCATTATGTTGCCACGACCAAAGAAATTCGCGACGGTTTTATTGAGCGCGGCGGCATTGCTCCCGAAAAAATTTCAATCCTGCCGCACGGCATCGACACTGCAAAATATCCGCAGTCAAATGAATCACGGCGGCGCGAGTTGAAAATTTCTCACGGCGTTAATCCCGAACAAAAAGTTTTACTCTTCTGCGCGAGGATCGTCAAAGATAAGGGCGTCGATACTTTGCAGGACGTGTGGCGGATTCTGCACAAAAAATTTCCCGACGCAGTTTTATTCGTCGTGGGCGGAGGATTGAATCATTTGCTGGACGAACTTAGAACACTTTCCGCCGAATTGGACGATTCGATAAAAGTCATCGGCGAAGTTGACGCGCCGCAAGAATTCTATCAAATGGCGGACGTGTATATTTTTCCTTCGCGACATGAGGGCTTGCCGACTTCACTGCTTGAGGCAATGGCTAGCGGACTTCCTGCCGTCACCAGCGATATTGGCGGCTGTGAAGATGTGATTGCCGACGACGTGAACGGCTACAGAGTTTATTCGGAGGACGCGGCGGCCTTCGCGGAAAAAATTTCGTTGCTGTTTGAAGACGATGAGCGCAGAAAAATTTTCGGTGAGCGGGCGGCAAAATTGATTCGTGAGACTTGCGACTTTGCAACCGTCATTCCGAAGTTGGCAGAAATTATCGCGGCGAGGTGAAGATAATGCGTAATTCAATGCGTAATGATTATGAATTGGCGATTCAAATTCAAAATAGCGTCACGAAAATTTTTGAGATGGCGGAGGCTTGCGGATTGCTTGAACTTGTCGGCACTGAAACTGACGCGGAAGAAATTTTGACGGCGGGCAATTCGTTCTTCGACAAAAGTTTTTTCGGCACGCGGATTTTGATTCTTGCTCCACACCCCGACGACGAAATTAACATTGCCGGCAATATGATTCGGACTTTGGCGGCGGCTAAGGCTGAAATTTTTGTTGCCTATTCGACTAACGGCGACTTTGAAGTTTCTGCGGAAGTTCGTGCTCAAGAGGCAGTTGACGCGCTGAAAATTTTGGGCGTGCCACGTGAGAAAATTATTTTCCTGGGCTACGGCGACGGTCATAAACTTTCCGACACTCCGACGCAATCGCCCGCCGGTCATGTCGAAACTTATGCCGCGGAAGATTTTGTCGACTACGCCAAAAAAACTTTCGGACGTCACAGCCCTTACACCCGACAAAATTTTAAACGCGACTTGAAAAGCTTGCTCCTTGAATTGCGCGCGAATATAATTTTCTGCGTCGACTTCGACAGCCACCCCGATCATCGCACGCTGTCGATTTTGTTTGAGGAAGTTATCGGCGAAATTTTGTCCGAGCGCAGTGACTATCGCCCCGAAGTTTACAAAAAATTTGCCTACGCGACGGCCTTTACTGCCGCCCCAGATTTTTACGCGCCAAATCTTTTGTCGACGCCCAAGCCTAAAATCGGCGAGACTGATACTTACGATTTCGACTTCATCGACCGCGCCAATTACGTCTGGAAAAATCGTGCGCGATTCCCCGTCATGAACAGTCAACCGCTCTTGAAGGGCAACCCCATTGCCGACGCCATTTTTACGCACAAATCTCAACGCAACGAGTGGAACGCCCTGCGCATTTTGAACAGCGACGAAAATTTTTTTGAGCGACGCACTGACAGTCAAACTTTTTCCGCGAAGGTTACAGCGACTTCCGGCGACGCCTCAAAGGTTCGCGACTTCAAAATCATTGACACCGCCGACGTTGCCGCAAGTCCTGCGCGAATTGAAAATAATCTTTGGCAGCCGACCGATACGCAACGGAAAATTTTTTTCGACTGGGACGAGGCGATTCAAGTTCAGCAAATCGTGATTTATGGCAACCCTCTCGACGACACGTCAGAAAAAATTTCACTGCGCCTGGAACTTGCCAACACTCAAGCCGTCATTGACAAGGCGGGAATTTCTTTAGATAATGTAAAAACTTTCAGCGTCGAATTGCCGAGCCGAGGTCGTCCGCTGGTGATTGATACCGAGAAAATTTTTGTGACGCGCGCAGAAATTTCAGCTCCCGACGTTGGAAAAAATTTCGGGCTGGCCGAGGTTGAATTTTTCGCCAACGCCGAACCCTTGCATAAAATCCCGCCGTTCATCAAACTCACCGTCAACGACAATTTTATCTATCAATACGCCGTGCCCTACGAGGTCGAAAAAATTTCGCTGGGATTGTACCGCTTCCACGTCGACGCGCCCGTTAAAATCACTGCGACTGCCGGCGACGAAAATATTTTGTCGGAAGTCATTGAGGACGGCGACGAGGTGATTTTGAATTTTGGCAAGGCGACTGAAATTGTCGTGACGGCTGAAGTCGGGGATATTTACGACCGTGCAATTATTCGGCGCGTCGGTGATTTGTCGCAGATTCAGCTTAAGGTTTGGCAGTGGCTCGATAAACTTCGCGTCCACAAAATCAGGAAGGTCGACAGATGATTTAATGGCAATGGTACAAGAGAAATTTTGAGGCCGTCATGGATGACGGCCGCCGCGACCACGACGCAGGAAGCGTCGTTAGCGGCACTCTACTTTTCGGGTTATCGCAACGTTGGAGCCATGAGCGATTAACGCCCCTGCGAGGTGCCTTTTCTTTCGCTTCCTTTCTTTGGGCAAGCAAAGAAAGGAAGATATACAATACAAAGGTTATAATTAATTCCATCGAAAGGTCGACAGATGAGCGTTTTGAAAATCAACGAGGAACTTTTTATCGGTTCGGGCGGACATCAAGCAACCTACATTCACCCGATTGACAAAACTAAATGCATAAAAATTCCTCACACGCCCGATGACGGCGACGTTAAAAAAGAAATGCGTTATCGGAAAATGTGCGCGTCGAAGCTGGAAAAGTCACGGCTCGTTACGGAATTTTTCGGGACGATTGAAACGAACTTGGGGACGGGCTACGTCTTTGAACGCGTCCTCGATTACAACGGCAAGACCAGTTTGGACATGAAAAAATTTTTGCCGAAGACTAAGCCCGACGCTCAAACCCTCCAGCGAATTTGGACAATCCTGCTGAATTTTAAATCGGACTTTCTGCGCGAAAACATAGCAATCGTCGACACGGACATAGAAAATTTCATGGTGCAGGAACATGCGCCGGGAGCTTTTCGCGTGAGAATCGTCGACAACATCGGCACGCCCGTATTAATCCCGCTCGTTTATTGGTTCGACTTCGCGGCGGCTTGGAAGGCAAAGCGTTATTGGAACAAAATCGCCGAGTGGCTTGCAAAAAATTACCCCGAAATAATTCCGCCGGAACTTGCCGCTCAACTCAAGGAGGGCTGAATCATGCTAAAATTTTTGCCGAAAATTTCACTCGACTCCGCAATGTATCCGGTCGTATTGCTGTTGGCATTCGCGGTACCGCTGTCGACCGCAGCCGCATCAATCGCCGTCGGAATCGGGACGCTTTTTATAATCGTCTGGTCAGTTCGCCATAAATCCTTGCCGCCGTTCGATTCAAGAATTTTGGAAATTTTAGCGGTTTATCTGGTTTTGCAAGCTTTTATCGCGGCAATGTCTTGGGAGCCGTGGAACAGTTTCAGAGAATTTTTCGGGGAAATTCACAGATTCTTTCCGCTGATTTTCGCCATGACGTTCATTAAAAAGCGCGAGCAACTTTGCGGAGTTTTAATCGCGTCAATGGCGGCCTTCCTGATAAATGACGCGGCGGGAATTTATCAATATTTCATTCAAGGACAATCGCGGGCAATCGGCTTCAATCACACGCCGACATTTTACGGATCGTTCATGCTCATGCAAATCCCGCTGTTGATTTATATCACGCAGCTTGAAATTTTGTCGCCGCTGTGGAGGAAAATTGCAATCTTCGCGGCAATGTTAAGCGCGGGCTGTTTAATTCTGTCGATGACGCGTGGCGCGTGGCTGTCATTTATAATGGTCGTCGTAGTCTTCGTCGTGCTCGAAAAAAAATATCGCCTCATCACGGCAAAAATCTGCGCAGGCTTGGCGGTAGTATTTTTAATCGGCGCGTTGATTTCTCCGCAAATGCAAGAGCGGCTCGACACTTTCACCAACACGAGATTTCAGAGCAACACCGAACGCGTCTTGATGTGGAAGGCGGCGGCTGAAATGTTCTACGACTATCCGATTTACGGCGTCGGGCAGAAAATGTTTTTCAACGCCTACAATCATTACTACATTACGCACGAATCGCGGGAACATCCTGCTCCGGGTCGACGCGGTCACACTCACCCGCACAATAATTTTTTGCACAGAGCAAGTGAAGGCGGTATAATCGGCTTGGCGTCATTTATCGGATTGTACGCGTATTTTTTCTGGAAATTTTTTACTCAACTCAAGCGCGAGAAAAATTTTGCATTCGGGGCGGGCATGACGGCATTTTTGATTTTGGCGGGATTGCAGTTTGAAGGCTTGACGGATACAAACATGAATCAAGTCCCGATAATGCGCGAATTTTGGTTACTGGCGGGAACATTGATTGCCGCCGAAAATATTTTATTAGGGAATAGAAAGTAGAAAGTAGGGAATAGAAAATCTACTTTCTACTCTCTACTTTCTACTTTCTAAGGAGGAAAATTTTTTGACTATAGACGAAAAGATTTTTGAGACTCCCGAAGGTGAAGCTTTGGTCGACGACATTATAACTGATGAGCGTCGGGAGGATTTGGAAGCATTTGCCGCAAGTATCGGCGTAAAATTTTCGCACATCGAAACCTTGCACGTTGCCTTGACGCATAAATCTTACGCGAATGAATTTGAGCCGCGCATAAAATACAATGAGCGGCTGGAATTTTTAGGCGACGCGGTTTTGGGATTGGCGACGGCAACTTATCTTTTTAAGCACTTCACGCACTTGAAAGAGGGCGAACTTACCAAAACTCGTTCGGGTATCGTCCGTCAATCGACACTCACACGCGTTGCCGATGAAATAAATTTGGGCGATTATCTGTTACTCGGCCCGACTGAATTATTGTACGGACGCGGCCGCGATTCAAATTTGGAGGACGCGATGGAAGCGGTTATCGGCGCTATTTATCTTGACCGGGGCTGGGAAGTTGCCCGCGATTATATTTTCCGACAATTCGCCAACGAGTTTGAACACGTCAAAATTACCGGCATTCCGAAAGATTACAAGAGCAAGTTGCAGGAAATTATTCAGAGTAATCCGCCAGCGAAGTTGTCATACGCTGAATTGAACGCAATCGGCCCCGACCATGACAGAACTTTTGAGGCGGCGGCGTTGATTGACGGAAAAATTTTCGGACGCGGTGTCGGGCGCAGTAAAAAAGCTGCCGAGCAGGAGGCAGCCAGAATGGCCTTACAAAAAATGGGCGAACTTGATTAATAATTTTCCCAATCGGTGGCTACATGCTTGCCGATAATTTTTTTGATTCTTTCAATGGGGAAGGGGGCTTCGTACTCGTCGAAGTAGCCGATTTCGACAATTTTCGCCTGACTGAGGGCATTGTTGCGACCGACCGGCACATCAACGACATCACCGACCGAAAGCGTCTCATCATCAGTGCTGTAGGTGTAGTGCTTGTAACTGCTTGGAAATTGAACTTTGCAGAGGATGAGTTTTTCGCGTTGAGGCACGACCCTGACGGTTGACGGTGAAAAAATTTCCGCAGTCAAATCGGCCGCGTAAGTATGAATCTCCGTGATAAAATCATTTAGCCCCGGCACAGAATTTTCGTTGAAGGGCAGCTCAATTTTATCAGTCGAGCCGTCGTGTCGAATGAGTTCAACGTTGGCTTGCGAATCGGAATTATTATCTTCGTCGTATATTTCAAGATAGTCAAAAAAATTCTGGCAGGTCTCAAAAATTTCTTTGACATCCTCGCCCAAGTCGTAAATGTGCGTGGATTTTTTCTTGTCAAGCGTCAAAGTTTTCTCGTTGCGGTCAAGCATTAACTGTTCGTCAAAATAAGTCATCGTGATTTTTTCGAGCCGCTTGCGATAGACAAACTCAAGTTGCGGAATCAGCGCGTCAAGCCAATCCAAAAACCGCTCCCAATTTTCAGGGTAAGCGTTCGAGCCTTGCCCGTGATAAATTTTCTCGCCGTCCTTGAAAATCAATTCCCACTGCGTCCCGTCCGAAATGTCGACATGATAATTTTTCTCCCACGAAAAAATTTCCAACTCGTCAAGTTCTTTATACCACAGTGAAGACATTTTCGCAGAGGAAGATTTTTTTATCTCAACATCAAGCAAACCGTTCCGCAAAATTTGATAGACGACCTTGCTGTTGCCGCTGATAAAAATTTCAACCGTCTTGTAGCCGTCGAAGTAGCCGCCGATTGTAAATTTTATATATTTAGCCATCATTCAATCTCCCACAAAAAATCAACGGTGTCACTTGATTTAATCTCTTCGGGCTGAAAGTCGAACGTACTTTTTTCTTCGGGAGCCATTAGCGCGTCGCAAACGACATTTTCGCGGCGGATAGTGAGTTCGTCCCAAGAATAATTTATTTTGAGGAGCTTGCCGAGTGTGACACCCGCGGCGGTGCAGAGGATTCGAGCCTTGCGTTTGGCATCTTTGGCGGCGGATTTCAAAATCTTGTCGGCGAAGGCGTCAACGTCCTTTATCGTGAAGGTGATAGAAATTTTCGGTTGAGCGAGACTGGCGGCAATCGTGTCGACGGCGGTGTTGAGTTTTTCCTTGTTGAAGTCGAAGGTAAGTTTCAAATCGTGCCGACATTCAAAGCCGACAAAAATTTGGCGATAGCGTTTGGAATTTCCTTCGCGAGACTCCTCATTTTCGTAGATCGCGCGAACGTCGAAATTAATCGTCTTGAGGTCGTCAGCTTTAAATCCCGCCTCAACAATCGCCTCACGGAGCATTTCGACTTGCTGGCTGCCGATTGTCATTGCGGCGGAGTATTCCTTGTTTTGAGCGGTCAAAGTCAGCGACAGGACAACTTGATCGGGAATTTGTGTAGCGTGCCCAATGCCCCTGATGTGAAGAGTGCGTTTTTCTTCCGTCATAAAAAAATCTCCCTTCAGTCGATTTTAGCTACTAGTTACTAGTTACTAGCTAGAAGCTTTCTTCTTGCGTTAAAAATTCCACAAAAATTTTTTCTGCCCTGCTTTGACATGACATAAAAATTATTCTAAACTTGCGAATAGATTTTGCAAAGGTCGTGATAAAAAATGTTGCGAGCACTCGCGGCAATTTGGTTGATTTGGGGCTTAAATTGGGTCGTCATGAAAACGGCGAACACTTACTTTCCGCCGATTTTATTTGTGACGTGGCGATTCGGGACGGGCGCATTGATTTTATTGGCGTTCGCTTACTGGCGAAAAATTCCCTTCCCCGACAAAAAATTTCTCCCGTGGATAATTTCGACGGGCGTCTTAATGCTCGTGCTAAACAACATCGCCGCGCAAGTCGGTATGCAATCAATCAGCGCGGGCATGGCGGCAGTCTTAAATTACACCGCGCCGCTGTGGACGGCAATTTTGGCGCACTTCACGTTGAACGAACGATTGACGCGGCTGAAATGCTTCGGAATTTTCTTGGCGATAGTCGGATTGTATGTGTTAATGGGCTTGCAAGGCGTCGAAGATTTAACTGCGGCGTTCATAATAATTTTGGGCGCAATAGCTATGGCGGTGGCGAACATCATCGTCAAATTGAAATTGAACAAAGGCAACATGGTTCAGCTGACGACGTGGCAAATGGTCTTCGGCGCAATCGTACTGGTCGCCTATTCGTCAATCTTCCCGCAAGGTGAAATTCATTGGTGCTTAACGGCAGTGTTGTGCGTGATTTACAACGGCGCACTTGCCTCGGCATTGGCGTTTTTTCTGTGGAATTACGTTTTGACGCACATTGAAGCAAGTTCGGCATCAATCGCAACGTTGGTCGCGCCGATTGTCGGAGTATTGGGCGGCGTATTCATTTTGGGCGAACCTTTCACCGTCCAAATCGTCGTCGGCATAATTTTAATCTTCGCGGGCATTGTGATAGTCGTTAAAAAGAGAGGAGTTAAATAATTGACACTGACTGAAGAAATTAACAAGCGGCGCACGTTCGCAATAATTTCACACCCTGACGCGGGCAAAACTACACTCACGGAAAAACTTTTGCTTTACGGCGGGGCAATACATTTGGCGGGTTCGATTAAGTCGCGCAAAACTCAACGTCACGCCGTCAGCGATTGGATGGAGATTGAAAAGCAGCGCGGCATTTCCGTTACGAGTTCCGTCCTGCAATTCGATTACGCCGGTTGCCGAATAAATATTCTAGACACGCCCGGTCACCAAGATTTTTCCGAAGACACTTACCGCACGTTAATGGCCGTCGACAGCGCGGTTATGATTCTCGACGCGGCAAAGGGCGTTGAGGCTCAAACGAAAAAACTTTTCAAAGTCTGTCGCGAACGTCGAATCCCGATTTTCACGTTTATAAACAAGCTCGACCGCTACGGAAAAATTCCGCTTGACTTGATGGACGAGTTGGAAAACGTTTTGGGAATTCGCGCCTATCCGATGAATTGGCCAATCGGTACTGACGGAAAATATTTGGGCGTGTTTGACAGGCAGAAAAATTGCATTGAACTTTTCGCCGAAGATACGACGCATGGTCAAAAGGAGCGCGCTTCAGAAATTTTTTCTGCTGATGAGGAGGAAGTTGTCAAGCGTATCGGGCAGGAAAATTTTGACGCGTTGCAGGAAGATTTGATGTTGCTCGATGAGGCGGGCGAAGTTTTCGACAAAGCTAAAATCGACGCGGGAGAATTGACGCCGACATTTTTTGGTTCGGCAATGACAAATTTCGGCGTGCAGAATTTTTTGGAGGAGTACTTGAGACTTGCGCCGCCGCCTGCACCGAGACTTTCAAGCGACGGAATCATTGAGCCGGAAGACGAAAAATTTTCCGCGTTCGTGTTCAAAATTCAAGCCAACATGAATCCCGCGCACCGTGACCGTCTGGCGTTCATAAGAATTTGTTCGGGCAAATTTGAACGCAACATGACTGTTTGGCACGCGGCGACCGATAAATTAATCAAGCTCGCTCAACCTCAACAATTCCTTGCGCAGGACAGGCAGATTATCGACGAGGCTTTTCCCGGTGACATTGTGGGACTTTTCGACCCAGGCATTTTCGGAATAGGCGACACGCTCACTGACGCCGCGCATAAATTTAAGTTCGAGGACTTCCCGACTTTCCCGCCCGAAAAATTTGCTCGCGTTCAAGCTAAGGACACCATGAAGCGCAAGCAATTTGCAAAGGGTATCGACCAGCTCACTCAAGAAGGCGCGATTCAGCTTTTCAATCAAGTCGGCGCGGGCACTGAATCTTACGTCGTCGGGACTGTCGGAACGTTGCAATTTGAGGTTTTGCAATATCGGCTGAAGTCGGAATACGGCGTTGATGTTCTGCTGACGATGTTGCCGTTTGAAGTTGCTCGTTGGCTGAAATTTTCCGATGGCTCAAAAGTCACGCCTGCAAGTCTTCGCGGTGCTGATAGGGGAATGTTCGTCCTTGACCGCGCAGAAAATCCCGTGTTGCTCGTCGAAAATGAATGGGCACTCGGCTGGATAAGCGACAACAATCCTAAACTCGAAATGAATGCGACGCCTTTTGAAAATTAAAAAACCGCCGAAGCGGTCAAAAATTTTTATCCTACTTTTGATTGCGGCGAAATATTTCAAGCCGGCCGCCTCGATTGAGACGGTTCTTTTTTTATTGAAAAATTTTTATGAAGCAGTTTTTGGAATTTTTGTGGTTGAAGAGCGCGAACGTTTGGTTTCGGGCGGATACCAGTCGGTTAAGCCCCATTGCCCATCGCTGACGTGTTGAAAGCGGCTGTCCATGTTAATCATCGTGTAAATTTCGGAAATGGCCGCCGCCTCATTTTGAACGGTCTTACCTTTTCTGGCAATGACTTCACGAATCAATTTTTTGAAGTACATCGGATTATCCTTGCCCGCCTCACTCAAAATTTGATAGGCAACGTCGACTTCAGACATTTGAGCAAAATTTTCTTCCATTAAAGCGAACCTCCTAAATTTGTTAATGAATCGATAACGCATACGCAACCGGGGTTGATGTGTTGCATGACGAAGAGCATTTTGGCTTCCGGCAATCCTACACAACCGCCCGTCCACGGTTTAACAGATCCGAAACAATGCATAAACAGCGCGGCACCTTTACCGGGCGTGCACTCCGAATTATAACCCATATTCAAGCCGTAAACATAATGCGGATTATAATCAATCAAATGCTCACTGTTGCCCGTGTCGAAATTGGCGGGAGCCTCTCTGTCGTCGACAAACTGATTGTATTTGTAATTCCAATCGCCCGACCAATAATGATGCTCGTTGACTTGAGTGTAGGGAATTGCGCAACCGGGATCAGGGGCAATGCCGAATGCGTAATCAAATTGAAATGTGCCGACGGGAGTTTTGTTATCGCCTTCCTTGACTTTACCGAGACCGTTTTTGCCGATAAAGCCAGGTGTAGTCATAATCTGTTCCCACTCGCCCAAAAGATTTTTCTCGTGCATGGAAATCCAAGCGGTAGTTTCTGCTATGCCGGCCACAACGACCATTTGTTCCGAATCACGAGCGGCGGGAAGATTTTTTACCCACTGCGGGGAAGGCGTTGCAGCTTGCGCGGTCTGAAACGCGAACACAATCATCATCACCAACGTTAAAAATATTTTTCGCATTAAAGCTTGCCTCCAAGTTTTTCAAGGGAATCAATAACGCATATGCAACCGGGACGAACATTTTTCATGACGAAAAGCATTTTTTTTTCGGGAATGCTCACACCGCCGCCAGTCCACGGTTTAGCAGAATTCAGACACTGCATAAAGAACGCAAAGCCCTTGCCAAGCGTGCATTTGGCGTTATAGTCGAAGCTCAAAGCGTAAGTGTAATTCGGGGCGTAGTCAATCAGACGTTCACTCTTTTTAGCGTTGAAATTGGCGGGAGCCTGGCGCACGTCGATAAACTGATTGTATTTGTAATTCCAATCACCCGACCAATAATGATACTCGTTGACTTGAACGTAGGGAATTGCGCAGCCGGGATCAGGGGCAATG
>JAFRSO010000069.1 GCA_017427545.1 Selenomonadaceae bacterium | reverse complement strand
GTCGCTGAATTTTGACTTGAAGACATCGTAATTGACTGCGCCGACAGCTTTAAAGGCGGCGTCAGCGGCGTCTGTGCCCTGCAATTTTGTTTTCATCAGAGTATCGACAAATTTTTTGATAACGCCAACGGGTGTAGACATATAATCATCTCCCTACTAAAAATTAGAAAAACTTTCCCATTCATTATCCCCCCCCCATGCCCCGTTGTCAAGTTCTGTTATAAAATTTTTTAATATTTTATTTTGCCGGTTCTTTTTGCGACATGTCCCTCAACGTTCGATAATACGTAATCTTTGCGCCTATTATCTTCAAGAAAAATTCTTTGCGCGGGTCGAGTTGCTTTTCAACTTTAGTTTTTGGACTCCGCAAACGTCTGCCGCCGTCATTAGCGTTATAACCTTTAGGATGCTTGCAATCCAATTTCTTGATATAAAATCTTTCTTGCGCGTCGAGTTCTTCCGGTGTCTCGCATTCCGCCAAAACTTCACGAGAAAAATTTTCTGCGCTGTCTCTTTGAATTGCTCTGCCTAAAAGAGAATCTGCTTCCGAGTGTTCAGAAAATCTTTCCTCAAGCGTGCGCGTCGTCTGCCCGACATATTTTTTGCCGTCAAGCAAATTCGTGATGAGATAAACGATTCCAAACATAAAAGCTCCCGCCTTTCAGTTGACATGCAAAGCGCAAGCGTTATAATGAATACGCAAAATGGCTCTGCCGTGTTCAGTATTGAGTTTTCAACGATTCAATCTTAGCACTGCAGGGCTTTTTCTGTCAATAAAAACCGACACCGAACAGCCAATCATTAAATTCTCATACTTTGGAATTGGAACTTTTCAATTCCCAAATACGGGAATTTGCACTTTGCACTTTCAAAACACTAAAATTTTTCTAAAATCGTCTTCGTGGACGATTTTTTTTGTTATAATCAGCTAAAAAAGAGGTTTTAGTCATGAGTGTTAAAGATTTCGTCAAAAAATGGTCTGAACGCGGCTACGAAAAAGGCGAGTCGCAACCTTTTTGGCTTTCTTTACTCTGTGATGTGTTCAATATCGCTGAACCCGAAAATTTTATCCGCTTTGAAGTCCCGATTCCGCACGGTTTCATCGACGGATTGATTGATTCGACAAAAGTTTTAATCGAACAGAAAAGTTCAACCGTAAATCTCGACGCCGAAGAAATTTTTCGACAAGCCAAGCGTTATAACGACGCTTTGGAATATTCTCGCAAGGCTCGTTGGATTATCACTTGCAACTTTAAGGAGTTTCGCGTCTTCAACATGGATAAACGTTATCCCGAACGCGAGACGCTAAAAATTTCCCTGTTCGAGTTGCCGAAAAAATTTTCCGCGCTCAATTTTCTCGTCGAACTTCAAGATAAAATTTCTTACGAACGCGAACTTTCAATTCAAGCAAGCGCAATCGTCGCCAAAATTTATGACGAACTCCGCGCGGAGCTCAAAATCCAAACCGACGACGCTCTTTCCGATCTCAACAAGCTTTGCGTGCGATTGGTTTTCTGTCTTTACGCCGAGAGCATCGATATTTTCGGCAAGCACAAAATTTTTCGGGATTATCTTCGCGGGGCAAGGAATATTCGCCAAGATTTATTGGAGCTGTTCAAAGTTCTCGATACGCCGCTTGAAAATCGTAGCCCGTACCTCGACGACACGCTCAAAAAATTCCCTTACGTTGACGGCGGGCTTTTTGCTGACGAAATCGACTTCCCTAACTTTACGAACGAAATAAAAAAACTTTTACTTGACAAGGCAAGCAGTAATTTTAGGTGGGAGGATATTTCGCCTGCGATTTTCGGCACGGTCTTTGAATCAACTATCAATCCGAAAGTAAGACGCGCTAACGGTATGCATTACACCTCGACCGAAAACATTCACAAGGTTATCGACCCGCTTTTTATGGACGAATTGCGCTTTGAATTTGAAATTGCCAAAAAATCAGTTCGCAACCGCCGTAAAAATCTTTTGGCATTGCAAGATAAAATCGCCGCGCTTAAATTTTTAGATCCTGCTTGCGGCAGTGGTAATTTTTTGACGGAAACTTTTATCTGTCTGCGCCGATTGGAAAATGAGATTCTCAAAGAATTGCTCGGCAGTCAGATTCAGCTCGGAGAACTCAACGATCCCATTAAAGTCAGCATTCAAAATTTTTACGGCATTGAAATAAACAATTTCGCCGTGACAGTTGCACAGACCGCCCTTTGGATTGCCGAACTCAAAATGAAACGCGAGACTGAAGAAATTGTTCACAAAGGCTTGGAACTTTTCCCGCTCAAAAGTTATCCAAACATCATTCAAGCGAACGCTTTGCACGTTGACTGGAAAAATTTTTCGCCCGATGTCGATTATATTATCAGTAACCCGCCGTTCGTCGGTCATCAATGGCGAACCGCCGAACAAATCGAAGACATGAAAATTTCTTTTCCGGACTACGACAAACACGGCAAACTTGACTACGTAGCCGCTTGGTACAGCAAAGCCGCTGAAATTATTCGTGATACAAAAATTTCTTGCGCGTTCGTGTCGACAAATTCAATCGTGCAAGGCGAAAGCGTCCGCGTCATGTGGGAATATCTTTTCGGCAAGGGCATCGTGATTAATTTTGCGTATCGAACGTTCAAGTGGAGCAGTGAAAGTTTCGACTTCGCCGCCGTTCATTGTGTCATTATCGGCTTTTCCAACTTCCACGCGCCGGAAAAATTTATTTTTGACTGTGACAAAAAAATTCACGCGAAAAATATCAACGCTTACCTGCTCGACGCGCCGAATATTTTCATAGAGAATCGCGGCAACCCTCCAAAAGGTTTTCCGAAAATGACAAAAGGCAGTCAGCCGACCGACGGCGGAAATTTATTGCTCAAACCTGCCGAACGCGACGAACTCATTAAAAAAAATCCGCTCGCCGAGAAATATATTTTCCAATTTATCGGCGGCGACGAATTTATCAACGGCAAGTTACGATATTGTCTGTGGCTCGTCGATTGTCCGCCCAATGAACTTAGAAAAATGCCGCTCGTCATGAAACGCCTTGAAAAAGTTCGCGAATTTCGTTTGCAGAGCAAAACTGCCTCCGTCCGCCGCGCCGCAGAAACTCCCGCGCTTTTTACGCAGATTCGACAGCCGACGACAAATTTTTTGGCTGTGCCCGAAGTCAGTTCCGAACGTCGCAAATATATTCCGATAGGATTTATGACGCCCGACGTGATTGTCAGCAATTTGCTTTATACAATTCCAAATGCAACGATCTATCTTTTTGGAATGTTGACGAGTTCAATCCATATGGCATGGTTACGGACAATCGGCGGACGTTTGGAAAGTCGTTATCGATATTCACCGGCGGTTTATTACAATTTTCCGTTTTCCGAGTCGACGACCGAGCAGAAAAAATTAATCGAGCAGTCCGCGCAAAATATTTTGGACGTGCGGAGCAAATATCCGCAGTCGACGCTTGCAGATTTATACGACGAATTGACCATGCCGGCAGATTTGAGACTTGCGCACAAAAAAAACGACCGCGCTGTTGCGGCTGCCTACGGCTTTGAAAATTTTTTGGACGATGAATCAAAAATTGTCGCCGAGCTTTTGAAACTGTACGAACGACTTACGAACGAGCCTCTTCCTCCTCGGTGACAAGCGCACAAAGTTTTTTCCATTCGTCAAGAGAAATACTTTCGAACAGTTCGACGAAGTACGGATTTTGTTTGTCGCGTGAAACGTCCGTGAACCATTCGGCGAACTGAACATTTTGCTCGGCGAGAAAATTTTTCACCGCGTTGTAAGCCGTTGCCTCGTCGACTTCCTCGCCGATATTTTTCTTGTTCATCGACCTGTCGAAGTCAGCTTGAACGGCGGGGTCAGCAGTTGTATGGTCAGCCCAGATATATGGATTCGCGTCGGTCAGGAATACGTCGAGTATTTCCGGCGGATTTTCCATTTCGTCGTAAAGACAATCCATTGCTCTGAACATTGCAATGTGCAAATATTTTCGTTTCATAATTGAGAGCCGTCAATTTCCGCGTTCTTGAGTACCATTCGTTGCCATATTTGTCTTTACCTTTGTAATTGGCAGGATCGTTTGCTGTTGTTTCTATCAATTTACGGTTTTCCGGAGTATCGGACAAATGCCCTTCTTTTGGTCTGAAAATGTGCTTGATTTGCAAATCATTCAGTGGAAATTTGTTCGTCAAGTTGTTGACGGTTTGATTGGAAGTGTTTTCTTGAGGAGTGCCGCTGCCTTTGCCATTTGTGCCGTGAAAATGTCCGCTGTCCGGTTTACTCATGATTTTTTTCCTCGAAGGCAAGGGCGCGTTCGCTTTTGAAGCTGACGATATTAATTTTTTGGACATCGTTCGCAATACGGAAAATTTTGTGGAGGATTTATTGCGATTCTCCGCTGTCGTGACGCCCGATAATTCGTTGTATCGCGACGCTTCGTTGCTTGCGCAAATGGCAAATGTTTATCGCAACAGAGCAATTGGTCATTTTCTGCAGAAAAACGGCGCGTATGTCATTACAAATGTTCGTTGGGGCGACGAGCGTAGCTACTCGACAGAATTTTTTTTGGAAAGCGGTCAAAAAATTATTCTGCCGGAAAAATTTGCTTTCTTGGGCGCACCGAAAAAATCTGTCGTCTCTATCGGCACATACGGTTGCGTGCAGAGCAAAGAAAACAAATATTATTTCCGCGAAGGGCTGGAAGCCATGCTCGATGAACTGATGCCCGAAG